>DATCMP010000362.1:0-5564 GCA_036563365.1 Thermomicrobiales bacterium | reverse complement strand
ACGAACTTTGGGATCAATGTTGCGCGGACGATGCTGGCCGAGTTCGATGTCGAGGCGTTGTTCGCGAAGGTCGAGAAGCGCACGACGGTCAGTGGCGTGACGCGCTTCCAGCCGACGGTGCAGGACTTCGCGGTCGTCGTTAATGAAGCGATGTCAGCAGGGAGTGTCGAGGAAACGATCCTGACCGCCGCGCGTCCGCTCGCGCAGTCAGCCCGCCTCTTCGATGTCTATCGCGGCGATCAGGTGCCGGACGGGAAGAAGAGCCTCGCGTTCGAGGTCGTCTTCGCCGCGCCGAATCGCGCATTGGCCGAGCACGAGATCGAACGCCTACGTGGGCGGATCGCCGGGGCGTTGCAGAAGCGTCTGAAGGCGTCGTTGCGGGCGTGAGGGGAATAGGGCGGCGGGCGATTAAGCAGTTAGCAGGATTGATGGACATGATCGCGTTGTAAGCCTGGGTGCCGGTGGACTGAAGTCCCGACTGAAGGCTTTGCCACAAAGTCCCCCTGCGGGGACTGCGGAAGCGGAAAGGGAAACCAAGAGTATCTGGCCCACAAGTGCGATCCTCGCGTAACTGTCTAGGCGGGTTGGCTAGCCCACGGAGGTGGGCTTCGTGGCGACCGCCGTCGCTTTCAGCCGGGCCTTCAGGCCACCGGCACCCCCATCCTGGAGTTGTACCGCAACGACAGGAGGCCGACGCAATTGCGTCGGCCTCCTGTCGTTTTAGCTGTGATTGCACGACCCTCGACTCACGACTCACCCCGCCGTTGCCGCGCCGCCTCAAAGAGGAGGACCGCGGTCGCCACCGCCGCGTTCAGCGATTCCAGCCCGCCTTCGAGCGGGATCGCTAGGAGGCCGGTGCAGCGTTCGCGCGCCTCGGGGCTGATGCCGCGATCCTCGTTGCCGATGATCAGGGCTGTCGGAGCGGTCCAATCGGTCGCGGTGTAGAGGCGTGTGCCACCAGCGTCGGCACCCCAGATCCCCTCGCAGTTGGCTAACTCGTTGTCGAGTGCCTGCCACCCGACGTTGGAGCGGAGCGCGAGGCGGAAATGCGCGCCCATTGCGGCGCGAACCACCTTGGAGTTGTAGAGATCAACCGTCTCGGGCGTGGTGTAGACCGCCGTCGCGCCGGCCCCGAGCGCGGTGCGGAGCATCGTCCCCAGGTTACCTGGGTCGCGGATCCCGTCGGCGATCACGATCAGGGGCGTGCCTGCGCGCGGCTGTGTGGCCTCGGGGAAGGCGACGATCGCGGCGATCCCCTGCGGCGTCTCCGTTTCGCTGATCGACTTCATCACTTGCGGCGTCACTTCCAACACGCGCATGTGGCGTCCGGTGGTCGTCTCGCGGAGTTCGGTAAGGGCCACCAGCAGACGATCCTGTTCTTCGCCGCTGCCGAGGATGTCGCGGGCGATGAAGATGGCGCGCGGGCTAGCACCGCCGACCAGGGCCTCGCTCAACGCGCGGACCCCTTCGAGGACGAACGCCTGCTCTTTCTGGCGATCACGCCGCTTGCTGAGGGACCGTGCGAGTTTCACGGTGGGGTTGTCGAGGCTGGTGACCGTCGTGACCATGTGCGCTCCGTTAAATACGAGTCAGCCGCCGGTCATCGGCTGCTCCTCTGCTCGACACTCACGAGGCGAGTATGCGGGCGGGACAAGCGACCGACGACCGACGACTGATTTACGCCCTTCAGGGTGTTCAGGCCCTTCGGGGTACGAACGGCGATGGGATTACATATAGACTTGGCGCGCGGCCAGGGCAGCTGTCTCGGCGGGCAGTGCCGCGCGGGACATGTCGACGATCTGGGCGAAGGCGGCACCATCGTGGACGGCGAGGTCGGCGAGCATCTTGCGATCGACCTCGACGTTCGCCAGCTTCAGGCCCTGCATGAAACGCCCGTAGGGCAGGCCGTTGATCCGCGCCGCCGCATTGATGCGCGTGATCCACAGGCGGCGGAACTGGCGCTTGCGTGCCTTGCGGTCACGATAAGCGTATACGCCGGCCTTCATCACCGCTTCGTTCGCGCGCTTGAACAGGCGATTGCGCGTGCCGTAATAGCCCTTGGCACGGGCCAATACGCGCTTGTGGCGGGCATGTGCCGCGACGCCACGCTTTACTCGAACCACGTTATGCTCCTCCCTTTCGTTGCAATCTCCGAATATTGGCCTGATTTACTTGACGCCGTAGGGCAGGAGCTTCTGCACCCGCTTGCGATCGGCGGGGGCCAGAACGATCATTCGGTCGAACTGGCGCTTCACGCGCGACGACTTGCGGCGGCGGAAGTGGCTCTTCATCCCCTTAGCGTGGCGAACCAGCCCGGTCCCGGTCACATCGAAACGTTTCTTGGCACCCTTATGGGTCTTCATCTTCGGTCCGGTAGCCATTGCCCTGTCCTCCCCTGCATATAAAGCGTATCATCAGCACCACGGTGACGAACGGTGCGTCCTCGCGGACAGTCGTAGTCGCCGCAGGTAATACCCCTGCGGCGAGGGACGGATCGGTCGTCAACCGAAGGCGTACTAGCTTGTTTGTGCCGGCTCCTCGGTCGTAGCCACCGGCTCGCCTTCAGCGGTCGGCGCGGCTACACGCGGGGCCGCGCTAGCGGCTGGCACGACAACTTTCTTCGGTGCCAGCATCGCCGTCATGTTGCGCCCTTCCAGACGCGGCGTCGCCTCGATGATCGCCATCGGGCCGAGTTGGTCGAGCATCCGATCGAGCAGCGCCCGACCGACTTCCGGGTGCAAGTTCTCGCGACCGCGGAAGAGGACCGTCAACTTGACCTTGTCACCATCCTGCAAGAACTCTTTCGCCTTGCGGGTCTTGGTGTCGAGATCGTGATCGTCGGTCTTCGGCTTGAGCCGGATCTCCTTGATCGTGATCGCCTTCGAGTTCCGGCGCGACTCGCGCTCCTTGCGGGATTGCTCGTAGCGCTCCTTGCCCCAGTCCATGATCCGACAGACCGGCGGCACGGCATTCGGGGCGACCTCGACGAGATCGAGCCCGCGCTCGCGCGCAGTCTGTAGCGCCTGGAATGTGGGCACGATGCCCAGCTGCTGACCTTCTTCATCAATCAGGCGTACCTCGCGGATGCGAATACGCTCGTTGACGCGCACTGGTTTGCTTATCTCTGCCCCTCCTGAATGTGGGACGTTAAGTCGATGCGCCCGCCGTGCCGCAAAGTAATTGGTAGGCAAGCACTAGAAACAGCGGCCCCACGCGGCAGCCGCTGTAAACCCAAATGTACCACGTCATGCCGTTGCGCGTCAACGGTCACGGTAATATTTCCGCGCCCCGTGGCGGCATCGCGCTTGCAATCGTCGGAGCGTGCCCGCTTGCTCGATGCCGTTGCCCGCCCAAGTGAGTTGACAGCATTATCGTTCGGGGCTACATTAAAGGGTATCGGCGCTCGCCACTTCTCCACGCTAATTGAATGGCACGAATTTGTCGGTAGGTTTCGCCACGGCAAGTCCCAACTTCACCATATCCGGCGCGCAGGATAATCCCGGTGGCGTGAAGTTGCGTACCATTTAGCGAGGACCCCGTTGGCAAGGATTGCGGCAGCGAGGACCGCGCGCGATCATTGCAGAGGTTGCGGGCGTCGGCCACTGCCGGGCGGGCGAGAGGGGGTCCGCGAGGACCACGCTAGGCGGGGCGCGGTCGGCGCGGTGGGGGCTTACTTACCGATACCGAGCATCATTGGCGGCGGCTCGCCGTACCATTCGCGCGCTGATGGGGTTGGTGCCGAGCGAGCGAGCCGAGACCAGCAGAACCGGGATAGAGGAGGTATAGGGTGATGGGCGATCTTGATTTGCGGCAATTAGCCGCACGGTGGGAACTGAGTGGCCTAAACCGGCGCGATTTTCTGCGTCTGTCAGTGCGTGGCGTGAGCGCCGCCTCGATCGCCGGGATCCTCGCCGCGTGCGGTGGATCACCGGCGGCCACGGTCGCCCCGAGCGCGGCACCGTCAGCGGCCCCGAGCACCGCCGCCTCTGCCGCGCCGTCTGCGGTGGCGAGCACGGGCGCGAGCGCCGCGCCGAGCGCCGCCGCGACGATCGCCGGGACCGCCACCGCTGGCACGACCGCCACGCGCGCCGCCACCGCGGGGGCCGCGCCAGGGGGCGGCGGCAGCTCGGTGGCCGGTGGCGCGGTGCCGACCCCTAACCCAGCCGCGCAACGGGGCGGGACGCTTACCAGTGCCGCCGTCGGCGATCTGAAAAGCTATCACCTCTATCAGACGACCGATACCGCGTCGAGCGGCGCGCAGAGTCTGGTGTATGGCGGGGGTAGCCTGACAACCTACGATCCCGAGACCCTCCAGTTGATCGGCTATGCGGCGCAGAAGATCGATGTCTCCAGCGATTACAAGACGGTGACCTTCACCCTGCGCGACGGGCTGAAGTGGAGCGATGGCTCGCCGCTCACGACCGAGGATTATATCTGGACCTACCAGCAGGCCAGCAATCCCGAGAACAAGTATCCCTACTTGGAGAATCTCGATCCGGTCGTCTCCTACACCGCGAAGGACGCCAGGACGATCGTTGTCACCCTGAAGGAAGCGCGTACCACCGCAATCGAGGATGCCGACGCGGTGACGCCGCTGCCTAAGGCGGTGTGGAGCAAGTATCCGTGGGGCGATCCGGTCGCCAACCCGGAGATCAATGCGCCGACGGTGGTGAACGGTTATTGGAAGCTGAAAGAGTGGAAGAAAGATCAGTCGGCCACGTACCTCGCCAACGAGAACTGCTGGCGCGGGCGACCGTACCTCGATAGCTATGTCGTCCGGCAATATGGCAACGAGCAGACCGCCTATCAGGCGTTGAAGTCGGGCGAGATTGACCTCTATGGGCCTCCCGCAACCAATGTGAAAGAGGCGGAAGGGCTATCGAATCTGAGCGTGATCAAGTGGTACAACGTCCCCGGCCAGTGGCAGTACCTCGGCTACAATCTGCGCCGCCCGGCCCTCAAAGATCCGCTCGTGCGGAAGGCGATCAGCTACGCCATCGACCGGCAGGGGATCATCGACGCGGTCGCCTATGGGCTCGGCAAGCCGATCTATTCGGCCTTCACCCAGGACGATCCGATCTACAACCCGAATGTCGAGAAATACGACTTCAACCCCCAGAAGTCGGCCGATCTCTTCAAGCAGGCGGGCTATACCTTGCAGAACAAGAAGCTGGTCAAAGACGGCCAGCCGCTGAAGTTCAAGCTCCTCTTCGGCCCCGGCACCAGTAAGGTCCGCGAGGGGATCGCCACGGTGACGCAGCAGCAACTCGCCGATCTGGGTGCTGATGTCGAGGTGGTGGCGCTAGAGTTCCAGGCCTATCTCCAGACGCTTTCTTCGGAGCCGTTCGACTACGATCTCTTCGTCGCGGGATGGTCGGCGACGATCAACCCATACTACAGCTACCAGATCTGGTCGGAGAAGACGATCCCCGACCTCAACGCTGGGGCGTACGTCAACAAGGAAGTCGATCAACTCTTCCAGCAGTCGGTGACCGAGTTCGATGAGACGAAGCGGAAGGCGATCTTCTTCCGCATTCAGGAGTTGATCACCAACGACGCCCCCT
>DATCMP010000361.1:0-3568 GCA_036563365.1 Thermomicrobiales bacterium | reverse complement strand
GGGGGGGCGAGTCGCTGCGGGAGACGTGGGCCGATGGCCCGCGCAGTTATCTCGGCCTGACCATCGCCGGGTTCCCCAACCTCTTCACCATCACCGGGCCGGGCAGCCCGTCCGTGCTGAGCAACATGATCACGTCGATCGAGCAGCACGTCGAGTGGATCGCCGATTGCCTCGCCTACCTGCGCGAGCACGGGTGGGGGACGATCGAGGCGACGGCGGCGGCGGAGGAGGCGTGGGTGGCGCACGTCAACGCGGTGGGCGATACGACCCTCTACCCGCGGGCCAATTCCTGGTATATGGGGGCGAATATCCCCGGCAAACCGCGCGTCTTCATGCCGTATGTCGGCGGTGTCGGGGCGTATCGGGTAAAGTGCGACGAGGTCGCGGCGCGCGGCTATGCCGGATTCAGCCTGGGGGCGTGAGGCCGATAACGAGCAGGAGCGAGAGTGTGACGATCACCCAACGCGCGACGCGCGATTCCTGGCGAAATTCGCCGTTGCCGGAGGCGCGGGCGCGGTTAGCGATCAGGAACGCCTACTCGGCGGACGATTACGCCCGGATCGGGCGTGGCTTCGTGCCGCACGACGGCGACGATCGCTGGTTCATCTACCTGGAAGACGATTGGCTCTCGATCCACCGCAGTTGGACCGGCCAGTGCATCTACCGCGTCCGCTTCGCGCCCGATGGCGAGCAGTACCGGATCGCCGAGGCGTGGGCGAACCGCGACCCCGCCCAATTCCGCCGCACCGACGACGCGGCCGATGTCGGCGACCTGGAACGGCTGATCGAACATTTCCTGCTCAATTGGGCGTACCTGACGCCGGAGTGAATGCGCCAGTCCGTGGCGCTAACTTGCGCTGTTGAGACTTGGAGTTCGAGATAGGTTTGATGGACGTCTGAAAGGTAATGGCCCGAACAAGGGGTGAGGCGTTGCGATGAAGGGCCGGAGCAAGGAAGCACGGGAACGCCAAGCGAAAAAGGAACTCCTTGCACAATTGCGCCGCAAAGAGCGTTTTCAGATCTTCTACCGACATGAACAAGGTTACAGCGATAAGGGTCGCTGGATCGTGGCCTTCCTCGGTGGCTGGTACGTTCAGGACAACCTCGGTCCTACTGCCACGCTGGGGCCATTCAAGACAGAGAAGCTAGCACGAGTGGCGCTGAACCGACTCAAGAAAACGGCACAACCAGATTGAAGCCGTGCCGTCGTCTTGATACCCCTCCCCCTTTAGGGGAGGGTCGCCGCAGCGGCGGGGAGGGGTCCGCCCCCTCCCGACTCCCGACTCCCGACTCCCGACTCGCCTCACCCCGCCACGCGCGTGACCCAGCGTTTCATGATCCCGAGGTGGCCGGAGAGGCGCAGGGCGAAGAGGGGCAGCGGCTCGTCGCGGACGCAGAAGCGGTGGAGGGCGAAGGGATCGCTGGTGGCATCGTTCAGCCCCTCGATCGTGGTGCAGGCGGCGCTAAACCCTTCCTCGGCCACGATCCGCGCCGTCTCGTCGGTGAAGTCGATCGCGCGGCCATTCGGGTAGGCGAAGAGATCGACCGCGCTGCCGATCTGCCGCTCGATCGCCGCGCGCGAGGTGCGAAGCTCGTCGCGGACCCCCTCGGCGGGGACGCGGGAGAGGATCGGGTGGGTGGCGGTGTGCGCGCCGACGCTATGGCCGAGCGCGGTCCACTGGCGTACCTCGTCCCAGGTGAGGTAGAGGCGGCGCATCGTGTAATTGAGCGCCTCGGCGGCGAGATTGGCGCGGGCGAGATCGATCGCGAGGCGGAACTCGTCGTGGGGGCGCGTCTTGAGGCCGGACAGGGTCTCCGGGTCGGCGATCCCGGCCAACTCCAGGATGTCCCACCAGAACGGCTCGCCGCGCTCCTGCGGGTCGGTCGCGAGGAAGAGGGTGGCCGGGAGATCGAAGTCGCGCAGGATCGGCGCGGCCTCGGTCAGATTGTCGCGGTAGCCGTCATCGAAGGTGATCGCCACGGTCGGCGCGGTGAGGCGTTCGCCGTGCCGCAGGGTCGCGACGAGATCGGCGAGCGGCACGACGCGGTGGTGGAGGCGCAGATAGTTCATCTGCTGCCGGAAGCGCCAGGGCGGGACGAAGAGCGGCGAACGCTCCTCGTCGCTGATCCGGTGATAGGCGAGGATCGCCGCCTGTGGCTCGTCGCCCGCGCCGTGCTGCGCGAGCTTGCCCCAGAGGCTGCTGGTGAAGGTCATCCCCATCTCCCTCGTCCCCGACTCCCCCCTGCCCAGGTCGCGGTCGTCGCTCATTCGGCGCTCCCCTCGGCCGGCGCGCGCCGGATCGGCGGTGTCGTCGCCCGACCGTGGGCGGCGAGCAGGCGCGCGTAGAGTTCTTCGTATTGCGCCACCATCCCCTCGTGGCTGAACGCGATCTTCACCAGTTGGCGGGCGTTCGCGACCAGCGTGGCCGTCTCCGCAGGGTTCACGAAGGCGCGGAGGGTCGCGGCGGCGATCGCGGCGTGGTCGCCGATCGCCGTCAGGTGGCCGGTGACACCGTCCTGTACCAGTTCCCCGTTGCCGCCGATGTTGGTGGCGACGACCGGCACGCCCAAGGCCATCCCCTCCAGGATCGAGTTCGACGCGCCCTCGTTGTCGCGCGAGGAGGAGACGAGCAGATCGCAGGCGGCGAGGTAATCGGCCACGCGCGTCTGATAGCCGCAGAAGGTCACCTTCTGCGTGAGGCCGAGCGACGCGGCCAGCGCGGTCAGTTCGCCGCGCAACGCCCCTTCGCCGATGATCGCGAAGCGGGTATCGGGGCGGGCGGCGGCGACGATCGCGGCGGCGCGGAGGAAGGTGGCGTGATCTTTCGCCGGGGTCAGCGTGGCGAGGATGCCGACGACCTTGCCGCCCGCTGGCACGCCGAACCGGGCGCGGTGCGCGGCGACCTCGGTGGGGTCGGGTTGCAGGCGGGCGCGGTCGAGGCCGTTGTAAATCGTCTGGATCTTCGCGTCGGCGATCCCGCGCTCGCGCAGCAGGTCGGCCCCGGCCCGGCTGTTCGGCACGACGCTATCGGCGAAGCGGGTCAGCCAGTCCTCGATCGTCCGGTAGGTCTTGTACCCGGCCCCGCGACTCTTCCGCACGCCGCAGCGCTCGGTGACGATCTTGACCGGCGTCCGCATGGCGAGGGCCGGGATGAGGCCGAAGAAGGTTGAGGGGGTCAGGAACGGCTGGATGATCGCGACCCGCTCCCGGTGCAGGATCGCGCCGAGCTTCCAGAGCGGCGACGGGTCGTATTTGCCGCGCCGGTCGAGGTCGATGATTGTTACCCCCGGCACCGCCCGGAACTGGGCGTCGAGCGAACCGCCCGGATAGAGCGGCGCGACGATCGGCCTATACCGCCCCTTGTCGAGCCCGCGCACCAGCGCCAGGAGTTGTTGCTCGGCACCCGCGTGGTGCAGGGCGTTGACCGGGTAGAGGATGGTGTGCATCGGAGCCTCCGAGTCGTGAGTCGTGGGTCGTGAGTCGTGAGAAAGGTCTATTCCGAGCGATGATCTTTCCAATAGTCGCCTGCCGTCAGTGCGAATCTCACGACTCACGACCCACGACTCA
>DATCMP010000353.1:0-13520 GCA_036563365.1 Thermomicrobiales bacterium | reverse complement strand
GGCAATCTCATTGCTCGGGATACTCACGACTCACGACTCACGACTAGCAAGGAGGACACCTTGGCTATTCTCGTCAATAACGAGACGCGCCTGCTCGTGCAGGGGATCACCGGGCGTGACGGCAGCTTCCACGCGAAGCAGATGCTCGACTATGGCACGAACGTTGTCGCGGGTGTGACCCCCGGCAAGGGCGGCCAGACCGAGCACGGCGTGCCGGTCTTCAACACCGTGCGCGACGCGGTGGAGGCGACCCAGCCCAATACCTCGATCATCTACGCCCCGGCGCGCTTCGCCCCGGATGCGATCCTCGAAGCGGCCGACGCCGGGATCGGGTTGATCGTCTGCATCTCCGAGCATATCCCGCCGCTGGATATGGTGAAGGTCCGTGCGCGGTTAGCGGCGACCGGCTCGCGCTTGCTCGGGCCGAACTGCCCCGGCCTGATCACCCCCGGCCAGGCGAAGGTCGGGATCATGCCCGGCTTCATCCATCAGCCGGGCCGCGTCGGCGTCGTCTCGCGCTCCGGCACGCTGACCTACGAGGTCGTCTACGCGCTGACCCAACTCGGCCTCGGGCAGTCCACGGCGGTCGGGATCGGCGGCGACCCGGTCAACGGCACCTCGTTCATCGACGTGCTGCGGCTGTTCCAAGAGGACGAGGGGACCGATGCGATCGCGATGATCGGCGAGATCGGCGGCACCGACGAGGAAGCCGCCGCCGCCTTCATCAAGGAGCACGTCACCAAGCCGGTCGTCGGTTTCATCGCCGGGCAGACCGCCCCGCCAGGGAAGCGGATGGGCCACGCGGGCGCGATCATCTCCGGTGGCACCGGCACCGCCGAGGAGAAGATCGCCGCGATGTCCGCCGCTGGCGTGCGGATGTCCGAGAGCGCCGCCGGGATCGCGACGATCATCAAGGAAATTCTCGGGTAGTTCGCCTCGCGCGTGCCGTCACCCTCGCCAGTATCCTCGTCATCGCATAGCAGCGATCGTTGCTCCGCCGCCTGGCCCGCTCACTGAGCGGGCCAGACGTTCTTTCTTCCCGTTCGGTGTATCCCATTGGTTCGGCGATGATTGGGTGTCGGTGTGTGAGGTGATGACCATGCGACAACTACGCTCGGCGCGTTCACGGTCGGTGTTTCGCCCGCTCGTCCTGCTGCTGCTCTGCGCCGTGACCCTCGGCGGGATCGGTTTGCTGCCGGCCGCCGCCGCCGAGCCGAAGGTGCTGACCGGCACCATCGGGCAGGCGGCGTACCGGATCGAACTCCCGGCGACCTGGAACGGGACGCTGGTACTCTACAGCCACGGCTACGTGGCCCCCGGCTCACCGAATCCGGCGCTCGCCGTCAGCGATCCGGTGACCGGCGCGGCGTTGCTGGCGCAGGGGTATGCCCTCGTGGGCACCTCGTACAGTACGACCGGTTGGGCGCTGGAGCAGGCATTCGCCGAGCAGATCGCCGTGCTCGATCTCTTCGCGGCGCAGGTCGGCACGCCGAAACGGACGATCGCCTGGGGCGATTCGCTCGGCGGGATGATCACCGCCGGGCTGGTGCAGCGGAACCCCGAGCGCTTCGTCGGGGCGTTGCCGCTCTGCGGCGTGCTGATGGGGGGCGTGGCGACCTGGAACGGTTCGCTCGACGCGACCTTCGCCTTTAAGCAACTGCTGGCCCCGCAAGATGCCGCGCTGCAAATCGTCAAGATCGCCAACCCGCAGGCGAACGTCACTCGCGCGCTTGGCCTGTTGCAAGCGGCCCAGGGGACGCCGCAAGGGCGGGCGCGGCTGGCCCTCGCCGCCGCCTTCAACCAGGTCCCCGACTGGTACGATCCGGCCACCGCGCGCCCCGCCGCGACCGACTACGCCGCGCGACAGCGGAATCAGGCGGCGTGGCTGGCGAACCCGGCCCTGCCGTTCGCCTTCGGCCTGCGCGCCGAGATGGAGGCGCGGGCGGGGGGCAATCCATCGTTCAACGTCGGCGTTAACTATCGGGAACTGTTCGCGCGTTCGGCCGATCGCGATCTGGTGGAGGCGCTCTACGCCGAATCCGGGCTGGACCTCGCCGCCGATCTCGCCGCGATCGATGCGGCCCCGCGGATCGCCGCCGATCCGCAAGCACTCGACTACCTGCAGCGGTACATCACCTTCAATGGCAAGCTCGCCGTGCCGGTCCTGACGCTGCACACCCTCGCCGATGGGCTGGTCGCCGCCGAGGGCGAGACGGCCTATCGCGATGTGGTCAACGCGGCGGGGGCGGGCGACCGCCTGCGCCAACTATTCATCGAGCGACCGGGCCACTGCACCTTCACCCCGGCGGAGCGGCTGACGGCGTTCGGTGCCCTGATTAACCGCATCGACACCGGCAACTGGCCCGATGCCACCCTAAGTCCTGCCGCCTTGAACGCCGCCGCGACCGCGCTCGGCCCGAACTTCAACGTCCTCCTCCAGGCGAGCGGGCGACCGACCGTCGCCGCCTTCACCGCGACGACCCCCGCGCCGTTCCTGCGCCCGTTCGATGCGCGCTCGACCGCGCCGGTGCCGTCCCCGCCGCCGACCGGTGGGGGTGGTTTCCTGCCGGGCCTGCCGAACACCGGCGCGGGTGGCGGCAGACGCGAGTTTCCCCTGCCGGTGCTGTTCGCCGTCAGCATCGCCGGTGCCAGTGGCTTGTTCGTCGGCACGCGATGGAGCAGACGCCATCGTGCCGCCTGAGCTTGCGTTTCTCCGACATGCTACGAGGCGGGCCATGTGGCCCGCCTCGTTCGCTCTGGCGAGTGTGTGTTTGTGCCGTTGCTGGGGCCAGGTCAGGCGCGGTTCCGCTGGCTCGTGATCAGGTTGTAGATGACGACGATCACCGCCACGATGAGCAGCAGGTGGATCAGATTCCCCGCGATGCGGAAGACGAGGCCCAAGAGCCAGAGCGCGACAACGACGACGACGACGCCCCACAAGATACCGCCCATGCTCGTCCCTCCTTGCTAATCCACTGTTGTTCCCTGCCTTCGCTTGGTATTGCTCAAGATGAGCGCAGAGAACGTGCCATCCTTATGTCGGGCTCTCGTTGGCATGGCCCTCTGTGGCTTGTGACGCGCCCGGCGCGAGCAATTGCCCCACGGCGGCGGGCAACTGGTCGAGCGCGCGGATCAGCAGGTCGGCCGATTGTTCGAGCATCAGGTTGCGGTTCTCGGGATCGCGCGAGGCGGCGACCCAGCGTGTCGCGCCGGAATAATAGAGGATGATCTTGCGGTCATGGCCGCGCGCCAGCCCCTGCAACGCCGCGATCCCCGCGTCCATATCCGCGCCATCGCCGAGGGTGACGACGATCTCCGCGCCGAGGACGGCCGCGATGTCCGCCTTGATCGCCTCGCCCAGATCACTCGCGCCATCGCGCGGCTCGTATCGTCGGGACGTGGTGATCTCGCAGGGTAGCTCGGCTGCTTGGAGTTGGCGCAGCGCCTCGGTTAGCAAGAGCCGCTGCCACTCGTAGAGCCCACCGCCGAATTCGAGGTGGACACGCGGTCGCGCTCCGGGCGGATTCGGCGCAGGGAGCGCGACCCTGAACTGCCCCGGTGCGCGGACTAGCTCGCTGCCGGCATCTGCGACGCGCTCCTGCACGTTGGTGATCCCGGTGTCCTGCGCGCGGCGGTAGAGGCGGCGGCGGTCGCCCTGCGCGGCGGCTGGCAGGCTCGCCTCTTTCAGGATGGCCGGGGCGAGGGTGCAGAGGATCGGGTCGAGCGGATAGATCCAGCCCCAGGGATCGTATCGATAGTCGATGAAGTCGTTGACGATCGGCATGATCGGGCGACCGAGCGCGGCGGCGTACCCGACCTCGAAGCAGACGCCGCTATCTTTCTGCGGATCGTTGAGGAGGGCGACAACGGCGTAGCTGCGCCGGATCGCCGCGGTGTCCAGTTCGTAGATCTGGCGGGTGACGAGCGCCGCATCGGTGACGGATGGATCGACCGCCTCGTTGCTGTCGCGGAAGGGGAGGAACGCCAGATTCCCCGCCGACCGCAGCTTCGCGGTGGCGAGTCCGCGCCGGAGCCCGCGCACCAGCGCCTCCTCGACGGCGGCGCTGAGCATCCGCCCGGCATATTCGAAGAGCTTCGTCGCGACATAAACCGGCGCGCGACCCTCGGCCAGGGCGACCGGATCGGGTCGCCAGTTTTCTCTGCTCATCAAGACGCTGCTCCATTGATCGGCGCAAAAACGATCGGGAACGTTGTGGTAGCTGGTCACAGTGACAGGATCAGAAAGGCGGTACGCACTACTCGTGCTGGGCATTATAGCGTGCGGGATCAAGGAGGGGTTGTCACGCTCGTTTCGATCGGTCACCATTCCGGTCGATCGCCATTTCGGTCGGTTGACAGAAATCCGGGGCGGCTGGTTCGGCGCAGCGAGTGAAGGCGGAACAGTTATGCCGATGATACAACGAGTGGTGCGTTTAGCGGCGGTACTGATTCAGCACGTTGCCACGATTGCCGACCCGCCTGGACTCTTGCGCCGGTTGTACGCGGCCTTGCGGCACTACCGCCAGATGCGCCGACTCGAACGGTTGGAAGAGACGTTGGCCGCCGAGTACGGGCCGATCACGCAGGAGGCCTGGGCGCGTGCCGAACGGATTGAGTGGCCGCGTTAGCTCAGTCCGCGTTACTGGGACTTGCCACGGCCAGGAGATGGCTGGATACACCGACAATGCTGGGGTGATCGCAGGTATCGAGCAAGACTCGTCGCCAGCTTTCCCAGCGTTCCGCGTCATCCATCAGGGCCAGCAGATGATCCTCGTGGAGATGCGCCCCGAGACCCTGACAGCCGTAGAGGGCGCGAACGCTCAGCCGTGCCGCCGTAAGTTCGGCCTCGAATTCTTCCGGGTAGAAGGCGTGGGTGGGGATAGCATTCGCCCCCATCGGCACCCGCCCATCGTGCAAGAGTCGCGGGAAGAATTGCGACCAGGCGTTGGGCCACTGCACCGCCGAGCGGAAACCCGCGAGCCGATTGAAGACGCTGATGAAGACCAGCCCGTCTGTGTGTACCACCCGCCGCAATTCACGGAGGGCACGGCGGCGATCATTGGCATCCGGCAGATGCGACAGGACGCCGCCCAGGCAGAGGGCGGCATCGAATTGTCCAATGGAGAACGCGCTGAGATCGGTGATCGAGCCTTCGATGATGGCGGCGATGTTGTGCCGTACTTCCGGCCTGGTTGCTGCGATCCGTTGCTCAGCCAGCGTGAGCAATGCGGGGCTGAGATCGAGCAATGTCATCCGATAGCCCTGTTGGGCGAGGGCGATCGTGTAGCGACCGGGACCGCCGCCGGCGTCGAGGACCTGAAGTGATGGCGCAGGCGCGGGGAGATGGCGAGCGAGCGCGTGGCGGGTGACGATGTACTCTAAGCGTGCTTGCGCGCCGCCTTCGAGCCGTTGCCATTCGCGCTCGGGCTCTGCGTCATAGTTGGCGCGCACGCGACCGAGATCATCCTGCATCGTGTGCCCTTGCACGGTGTGGTATGGCGACATTCAGGGTAGGTATTATATGATAATAGACTTTGGAATTGAGGCGACGTAAATAAAGGCTGGCTCGCGGCGTCAACCGCCGCCCTCTCTCACGCATATGCCGCCGACAACATCTACGCCCTTGACAAGGGGTCGCCACACCCGGTACTATCCGTGCAACAATCGAATAGCCGACGCGCTTATCGAGAGCGGTGGAGGGATACGGCCCTTTGAAGCCCGGCAACCGGCGAATCGCAGTTTCTGCCATTCGTGCTTGGTGCCAATTCCGGCGAACCGCGTGGTGATCAACTCGTGATCCCATACGGCTTGCAAGATAAGCGGTGGCGGGAGCCTATCCTGCCCCCACTCAAGCTTCTATCCCTTCACCTCTGCTTTAGCAGAGGTTTTTTGTTGCCTGGGTGCGGGCCGACCGCTCCAACAAGGACCAACTTCCTCGATCTGCAACCCGGTGGGCTGGCGGTTGCCGGTCTCTACGACCTGAGGCGGGCAGTCACAGAATCAGGACACGTAACCGTGCGAGGCGGGGGCAAGGACGATGGAGATGGCGACGGCCTGGCGACAGCGACAAGCAACGCGGCCCGTGGAGGTGCCACCAGTGACGGCGGGGACTGGTCCGGGCGTGGGGATCGTGGCACCGCAGACGATGCATTTCACCTTCCCCGAGGCCGCGCCGTTCCGGCTGACGCTGGGCGGGGCCTTGCCCGCGTTCGATCTGACCTACGAGACGTATGGCACCCTGAATGAGGCGCGCGATAACGCCATCCTGCTGATCCACGCGCTCACCGGCGACGCGCACGCCGCCGGGCGGCACGATACCGCCGACCACAAGGCGGGCTGGTGGGAGCCGATGATCGGCCCCGGTCGCCCGCTCGATACGGACAGGTATTTCATCGTCTGCGCCAATGCGCTCGGCGGTTGCGCCGGGAGCACCGGGCCGTGCAGCATCAATCCCGAAACGGGGCGGACCTGGGGCAAAGCGTTCCCGTTGATCGCCGTGCAGGATCTTGTACGCGCGCAGCGGCTGCTGATCGACCGGCTCGGTATCCGGCGGTTGGCGGCGGTGATCGGCGGTTCGCTCGGCGGGATGCAGGCGCTCGAATGGGCGGTGCGCTTCCCGGTCCTGCTCGGGCGCGTCGCGATCATCGCGGCGGCTGGGCGGCTCGATCCGCAGGGGATCGCCCTCAACGAGGTCGGGCGGCGGGCGATCATGCTCGACCCGCGCTGGCAGGGCGGCGACTACGCCCCCGGCGAGGGGCCGGACGAGGGGTTAGCCGTGGCGCGGATGGTCGGCACGGTGACCTATCACAGCAAAGAGTCGATGGCGATGCGCTTCGGGCGACGCCCCGCGCGGCGACCGGTCAGCCGCCCGACCCTCGGCGGCGCATTCGACGTGGAGGGCTACCTGCACCATCACGGTGACGCGCTGGTCGCGCGCTTCGATGCCCACAGTTACCTGCGCCAGACCCGCGCGATGGATCTCTACGATGTCGCGGAGGGGCGCGGCTCGGAGGGCTGGGCGTTGCGCTCCGTGCGGGCGCGCGTCCTGACGGTGGGGATCCGCAGCGATTGGCTCTTCACGCCGCAGAACGTGCGCGACCTCAACGAGGCGCTGGTTGCCGCCGGAGCCGACTCCGCCTACCGCGAACTCGACTCGCCGCACGGCCACGATGCCTTCCTCAAAGAGTGGGAGATGATGGACCCGTTGCTGCGGGAATTGTTGGGGTAGTAGTCAGTAGCCAGTAGTCGGTAGTCAGTAAGGGCGTTGCGACGGCTGTACTGATACGACAGGCGCTGCGCTGGTGAGCCACCCTGACTACTACGTATGGAGTTATAACGCTGATGACCGAGCGCCACGTACAAACAACGGCGGTCCATGCCGGGGAGCGGATTCGGCGGGAGGGTTTTCGGACGACCTCGACGCCGATCTACAACACCGCGACCTTCCTCTACGATACCGCCGAGGCGCTCGATGCGGCGTTCGAGGCCGATCCGAGTTTCGTCTACGCTCGCCACGGCAACCCGACGATCGCCGCGTTGGAGACGGCGCTGGCGACCCTCGAAGGGGGCGCGGGGACCGTCGCCTACGCCTGCGCCTCGGGGATGGCGGCGCTCCACGCGGCGCTCCTGGCGACCGGCGTGGTGCCGGGTGAGCGGATCGTCGCCAGCCGCGATCTTTACGGGACGACGGCGGCATTGCTCAAAAATCTGTTCATGGGGCAGGGCTACGACGTCCGCTTCGTGGACCTCGGGGATCACGCGGCGGTCGCGAAGGCGCTCGGCGAGGGCGATGCCCAGGTCTTGCTGGCCGAGACGGTTTCCAATCCCCTGTTGCGCGTCGCCGATCTCCCGGCGCTGGCCGCGCTGGCGCACGGGCATGGCGCGCAACTGGTCGTCGATGCCACCTTCACCCCGCCGACGATCCTGCACCCGCTGGCCCTCGGCGCGGACTTGGTGATCCACTCCACGACGAAATATCTCAGCGGGCATGGCGATGTCCTCGGCGGCGTGATCCTGGCCGGGCCGCAGCACGACGCCACCCTCCGCTCGGTGACGCGACTCGTCGGCGGGGCGGCGGGGCCGCAGGAGGCGTGGCTGACCCTGCGCGGCCTGAAGACGCTGCCGTTGCGCTTCGAGCGGCAGTGCGCCAACGCCCTGGCGATTGCGGGGTGGTTGGCCGCGCATCCGGCGATCGAGGCGGTCCACTTCCCCGGCCTGCCGGAGCACCCCGATCACTGCCTGGCCGAGCGCCTGTTCGGCGCGGTCGCGCGCGTCGGCACCCCCCCGGCCTTCGGCGCGATGTTGTCATTCGCCATCCGCGACGCCGACAAAGCGCGGGTCTTCCGGTTCCTCGACCGGCTCGAACTCTGCCTCCCCGCGACGAGTCTCGGCGATGTCTACACCCTCATCGCCTATCCGGCGATGGCCTCGCACCGCGAATTGACCGCGAAAGAGCGGTCGCGCGTCGGGATCGGCGACAATCTGCTACGCCTCTCGGCGGGGATCGAGCACGCCGACGACATCATCGCCGATCTGGCGCAGGCGCTCGGGTAGTGGACTAGGGGGCGAGTGGGGTAGTTCGAAGACGGCCGCCGCACGATTGTGGCGGCCGTCTTCGCAACATCGCGATCCGCACCCCTGTTTCGGTCATCAGGTAACGCCCTATAGATAACTTCTCGCGCCCGGTGGCTCTTCGGACGGTCATTGACCTGTCCGGGGGAACGGTGTGCGGGCGCGTTGCGCCGGGTACGCTGTGCGGGTGGGCGAGTGCCCTTGCGCCGCTGTGGCGGCGCGGTGATAGCGCGAGAGCATCCGGGGACGAGATGAGCCTGACATGCGCGACGGGCGCGACGCCACCATTGCGAAAATATCCGCGCACGCAGCATCTGACGGGCTCGGCCTTCCAGACGGGGGATGACGATCTCGCCAGCGTCCCCATCCGCACGCTCGCCGGACGCCGCGTGGTGATCGAAGAGAAGATCGATGGGGCGAACGCCGCGATCAGCTTCGACGCCGCGGGGCAACTGCACCTCCAGAGTCGCGGCCATTACCTGACCGGTGGCCCGCGCGAGCGGCATTTCGCGCAACTGAAAGCCTGGGCGAGCGCACACCTGGCGCGGTTGTATGCGACCATCGGCGACCGTTACATCGTCTACGGCGAATGGCTCTACGCGAAGCACACCGTCTTCTACGATGCCCTGCCGCACTTCTTCCTGGAATTCGACGTGCTGGACACGATGACCGGCGCCTTCCTCGATACCGCCTCGCGGCGCGCCCTGCTTGCCGACACGCCGCTCGTCCCGGTGCCGGTCCTCCACGATGGCCCTGCCCCCGATGAAGCCGGTCTGCGCGCTCTGATCGGCCCCTCCGCGTTCAAGACCGCCCGCTGGCGTGATGCGCTCGACGCGCAGGCGATCGCCGCCGGTGTGTCGCCAGCGGTCGCGCGCGCCCAGACCGATCCGAGCGAGCTGATGGAGGGGCTGTATCTCAAAGTCGAGGAGGGCGGGCGGGTTGTCGAGCGCCTGAAGTTCGTGCGCCGCGACTTCCTGACAACGATCGCCGATGCGGGGGAACACTGGCGCGAACGGCCGATCATCGCCAACGTGCTGCGCCCCGGCATCGATCTCTACGCCGATGCGAGCGAGGGATCGCGATGAGTGCGCTCGTGTCGGGCTGCTTCGAAGCGCCCGATTGGCGGATCGATTGGGACGCGGCCTGCGCAACGTTCCCGATCCTGGCTTCACTCGACTCCTGCCCGCAGGATCCTCGGCACCACGCCGAGGGCGATGTCGGGGTCCACACGCGGATGGTCCTCGCGGCCCTCGTCGCGCTGCCCGCGTTCCGCGCGCTCGACCGCGAGGCGCGGGAGGAGGTCTACGCCGCCGCGCTCCTGCACGACATCGGGAAGCCGGGCTGCACGCGCCACGAATCGGATGGCACGATCACCTCGCGCGGGCATAGCCGACGTGGGGCGATCCTCGCGCGTCGCCTCCTCTGGGAGCGCGGCTGCGAGCCCGTGCGACGTGAGCGAGTCGTCGCGCTGATCCGCTGGCACCAGACGCCATTCCACCTGCTGACGCGGGCGGATGCGCGACCGCTCGCCCTGGCGATCAGTTGGACGACGCGGGCCGATCACCTGGCCGTGCTCGCCGCGGCCGACGCGCGCGGGCGGATCGCCGCCGATGGGGGGGCTCTCATCGAGTCGGTGGCCCTCTTTGCCGAATATTGCGCCGATTTGGGCTGCCTCGACCGGCCATACCCGTTCCCGTCCGCTCGGGCGCGCGTGGCCTATTTCCGCGACCCGACGCGCGACCCCGACTACGCCCCCTTCGGTGACGGACGGGCGCGGGTGACGCTCCTCTCGGGGCTGCCGGGGGCGGGGAAAGACCGCTCGATCGCCGAGCATGGCGGTGAGCAGCCGGTGGTGGGGCTCGACGCGATTCGCGCGGCCCTCCGTGTCGAGCCGACGGAGCCGCAAGGCGCGGTGATCGCCCACGCGCGCGAGTTGGCGCGGGAGCATCTGCGCGCGGGGCGCTCATTCATCTGGAACGGGACGAATCTGAGCCGGACGCAACGCGCCCAAACGCTCGATCTCTGCCACGCGTACGATGCGGTCGTCGAGATCGTCTATGTCGAGGCCGCGCACCGCGATCTCTGGCGGCGCAACGCCGCGCGGTCGCGCGCGGTCCCCGAGGCGGTCATCACCCGCCTGCTTTCGCGCTGGGAGGTGCCGGACGCGACCGAGGCGGCGTGTGTCCGCCGCGTGTGGGACAACTGACCGTAGCCGACGCAATCCAGGATCACGCACCGGGCTCTGCCAGCCGACCCGAGCGCTCGTACCGCCCTACCCGACAGCGGCTCCTACCGATCGATGGCTACGGGCATATCCTCGATCTCTTCACCCCGCGCGATCCGTTCGCCATCGTCGCCGCTCACCCTCGTTGTACACCCCCTTGGAACGCTCCGAGCCCGCGTTTATCCGACTGGCAAAGGATCGGCGTTTCCCACCGCTATCTCCTGGCATATTCTTTGCCTAATGCGCGTACAAATGCCGCTTGAGCGGTTGTGTACACCCTCGGCGCGCGTGGTGGATCAGGGGATGTCGGAGGGGATCGTGGGACGAACAAGGCAAGACGCCGCATTCGCGCGTGTGGCACGCGAGAGCTTCGGATATGGGACGTTCCGCCCCGGCCAGGAAGAGGCGATCGTCGGCGTCCTCGACGGGCGGGATAGCCTGGTGATCCTGCCGACCGGCTCAGGGAAGTCGGCGATCTACCAGATCGCGGCGTTGCTGCTCGACGGCCCCACCGTGGTCGTCTCGCCGCTGATCGCGTTGCAGCGCGATCAGGTCGAGGGCTTGGAGGCGCAGGGGGTGGAGGCGGCGGAGATCAATTCCACGCATTCCGCCTCGGAGCGCGAGGCGTCTTTGGATGATGCGGCGCGGGGACGGCTGGAATTCCTCTTCCTCGCGCCCGAACAGTTTAATAATGCGGAAACCTTGGCGCAGTTACGCGCCGCCAGGCCATCGCTCTTCGTGGTGGACGAGGCGCATTGCGTCAGCGAATGGGGCCACGATTTTCGCCCCGATTATCTGCGGCTCGGCGCGATCATCGAGGAGTTGGGCCATCCGACGATCCTGGCGCTGACCGCGACGGCCGCCCCGCCGGTGCGCGACGAGATCATCGCGCGCCTGGGGATGCGCGACGCCCGCACGATCGTGCGCGGCTTCGACCGCCCGAATATCCACCTCGGCGTCGAGCGTCACGAGACCGCCGAGCGCCAGCGCCGCGCCCTGATCGAGCGGGTAGTCGAGGCCGAGAAGCCGGGGATCGTCTACGCCGCCACCCGTCGCGACACGGAGGAGATCGCGGCGACCCTCCAGGAGCGCGGCGTGAAGGCCGCCGCGTATCATGCGGGGATGAAGCCGTCCGCGCGCGGCGAGACGCAAGACGCCTTCATGCGCGACGAGATCGCGGTGGTCGTGGCGACGGTCGCATTCGGCCTGGGGATCGACAAGTCGAACGTTCGCTTCGTCTTCCACGCGGCGATCAGCGACGCGATCGACAGCTACTACCAGGAGATCGGGCGGGCGGGGCGCGATGGCGCGCCCGCGCGGGCGCTCCTCTTCTATCGCCAGGAAGACTTGGGCCTGCGCCGCTTTTTCGCCGCGGGCGGGCAGGTCGATGCGGATCAGATCGAGCAGGTCGCGCGAGCGGTGCACGAGCATGATGCGCCGATCGATCCTCGCGACCTACGCGATGAGACGGGCCTGTCACAGTCGAAGTTGACGACCGCGATCAGCCGCTTGCAAGACGTTGGCGCGATCGAATTGCAGCCGAGCGGGACCGTCGTGCCGCTCGATCTGCCGGACGACCCGACCGAGGTGGCGCGGGAGGCGGCGCAGGCCCAGGCGAACTACAAAGATTTCGAGCGGTCCCGTCTGGAGATGATGCGCGGCTACGCCGAACTGCGCGGATGTCGGCGGCAGTACCTGCTGAACTACTTCGGTGAAGATTACCCCGAGCCGTGCGGCTATTGCAGCAACTGCGACGCCGGTATCGTCGCCGAGCAGGAGGGGGCGCAGCCCTTCCCGCTCAACGCGCGGGTGCGGCATCGGTCGCTCGGCGAGGGGCTGGTGATGCGGTACGAAGGCGATAAGATCGTCGTCCTCTTCGATGAGGTGGGCTACAAAACCCTGGCGCTGTCGCTCGTGACGGGGGAGGGTTTGCTCGAAGCGGCCTAGCGCGAATGCCTCCCACCGCCTCCCGCCGTTGACGTGATCCGCGCAGCAGGGTAGCCTGCCCGCTGTCGACGTGTGGCGATGATCGTTGGTGGAGGGGGCGATGGCGAGAGGGCAGATGCTGACCGGGCGGGCGCTGGTGGAGCAGATCAGCAAACAGGCGATCCCGGCGGGGGCGGTCGGGGTGTGGTGGCTCGGGCAGGCGAGCCTGGTGCTGAAAGCGGCGGGGCAGACGATCTACATCGACCCGTACCTCCAGCCGAGCGAGCACCGCCTGGTGCCGCCCGCGTTCCCGCCCAATAGCGCCGATAACGCCGGGGTGGTGCTCCTGACCCACGACCACCTCGACCATATCGACCCGATCGCGCTGCCGCAGATCGCGCTCGCCTCGCCGGGCGCGCGTTTCGTCACGCCACGACCGACCGTCGAGCGGGTCGCGGAGCTCGTCGGCGACGATGCGCGGGTGATCGCCGCGACGGTGGGGGAGTCGCTGACGGTCGGGCCGCTGGAGATCGTCCCGATCCCGGCGAAACACGAAGAGTTCGATGAGGATCCGGCCCTCGGGTATCCGTATCTCGGGTATGTCCTGAAAATCGACGGCCTGACGATTTATAACGCGGGCGACACGATCCCCTACGAGGGGCTGGTCGAGCGGCTGTCGCCGTTCGAGATCGATCTGGCGTTCATCCCGATCAACGGGCGCGATTTCTTTCGCACGCGCGGCGGCACGATCGGTAACTGCGACTACCGCGAGGCGGCCGAGTTGGCGCTGGCGGTCGGC
>DATCMP010000331.1:0-3219 GCA_036563365.1 Thermomicrobiales bacterium | reverse complement strand
CGGGGGTCGAGAACGCCTCGGTCGAATTTAATGTCGAAACCCTCTCGCCGACCTTCCGCCTGCTGATCGGCGTGCCGGGCCGCTCGAACGCCCTGGCGATCGCCGCCCGCCTCGGTTTGCAGGGCGAGATCGTCGGGCTGGCGCGCAGTTACCTCACCCCGCAAGAAGTGCAGGTCGACGAACTGCTCGGGCAAATCAAGACCGAGCGGGATAACGCCGCGACTGCCCGCGAAGAGGCGATTGCGGCGCGCCGTGAGGCCGAGCAGATCCGGCGCGAGGCGCAGCAACAGTTGGCCGCCGCCGAGCGCGAGCGTGCCGCCGCGCGCGAAGGAGCCATCTCCGAGCTCGAAGGCGAGCTCTCGGGGGTGCGCGACGAACTGAAACGGCTGGCGAAAGATCGCGAACAGGTCGCGGTGACGCGCGAATGGCTGCGGCAGGCGGAGACCCGCGCGACCGAGTTGGGCCAGTCGGTGCGCGAGGTGCGTGCCGCGCGCCCGACACCCCGCGTCACCGTCCCGCCAGCGGCGGGGGTGCGACCGGGGGATAGGGTATTGGTCGCGTCGCTCGGCCAGCAGGGCGATGTGATCAGCGTCCTCGATGGAGATGAGGCCGAGGTGCAGGTTGGCACCTTCCGCCTCCGTCGCCCGTTGGCGGACCTGACGCGGATGAGCCGCAATCAGGTGCGCGCTTCCGAGCGTGGCACGGGTGGTTCACCCGCGCGCCGCGCACCTGCCGTCACGATCTCGACGGTGCGCGGGAACGAGGCGATGCCGCTGGAGATCGATGTGCGCGGGATGCGCGCCGTCGAGGCCGAGGAGTCGCTGGAACGCTATCTCAACGACGCCTATCTCGCCTCCCTGCCATTCGTGCGAATTATCCACGGCAAGGGGACCGGGGCGCTGCGGCAGTCGATCCGCCAATATCTGGGGCAGCACCCGCTTGTTGCCGGTTTCGAGGGATCGAAAGACACCATGGGCGGCGAGGGTGTCACCGTGGCGCGGCTGCGGCAGGATTGAGGGAGTCGGTCGGTAGTTCGTAGTCCGTAGTCGGCAGCGGCTGCGCGGTGGCGTTGAAATCTTACGTCAGCAGCTGACCCGTACTACGGGCTACCGATTACGGGCTCACCCCGAGGTAATCGTACGATGAGCGAACGTGATCAGGGCGGGAAACTCACGCGCATCGCGTCGGCTCCGAACGCGGTGATCGCCGAGATGTGGAAAGGGCTGCTCGACAACGAGGGGATTCCCGCCCTCCTCCGCATGTCGGGACCGCTCACCGCCTATGTCACCTTCGCGAGCGGCTATGATATCCTCGTGCTGGCCGCGAATGCCGAAGAAGCGCGTGAACTCCTCGCCGCGTTCAATGAGAATGAGGATGACTTCGTAATCGACGACATCGCCAGTCGTGACAACAGCGGCACACTCCTACTGGCCGACAGCGATGAGCTGCAAGATCTTCCTGCACCACGCAGCGCCCCGGGGGGATGATGGACGGCCTCTTTAAGCAAATCCTGATCCTGTTGGCGTTGGTACTCCTGATCATTATGATGTTGGTTGGTTATCTGATCGTGCGGGCGACCACCGGACTGCGCTGATCACGGCACAGAGCCCCTCGGCGGATGATAGCCGGGCAGCCCTGCCCGGCTATCGTTGTGTTTGCGGGCGTTCGTCGCGGCTTGCCTGATCGTTCGGCCAGCGGCGCTGTCCGAGAGGACACTAGACCGTGCCATCAAGGGCGGTGTTCAATAGCGTCATTGTCAGCAGCGTCATTGTCAGCGCCAGGATGGGCGATCGGTAAACGGCAGAGGAGCGGGTGGTGGCGATCCCCTTGCGGGAGTACTGTCAGTTGTTCGTCGCCTGGGCCAAGTACCTCGGCGAGGTGATCGGTTGGACCGCCACGAACGAGCTGCGCGCCGACCTGGCCGCGCATTGCCTCGGGCTCGATCAGTCGTTCCACAAAGAGCGGTCGCCCGGCGAGATGGTCGAGCGGATCGACGGCGACGTGAACCTCCTGGCGACCTTCTTCTCGCAGTTCGCGATCGATCTGCTCGGCAATGTGGTACTGATCGGCGGCACCCTGGCCCTCCTTTTCCGTGAGGATGTCCGCATCGGCCTGGCGTTGACCCTCTTCGCCCTGCTTGGCCTGGCGTTGCTCCTCTGGATTCGCGGGATCGCCGTGCCATATCAACTGGCCTGGCGCGAGGAGAGCGCACGATTCTTCGGCTTTCTCGGCGAACGCCTGGGCGGGATGGAAGATATTCGCGCCGCCGGGGCGGTGGGCTATACGCAGTGGCGTTTCACCGCGCACCTCCGCAGTTGGTGGCCGACCTCGCGGCGGGCGTATCTCGCCTCGGTTTCGGCCTGGATCATCACCCTCTCGACGTTTGCCGTGGGGAATATCGTCGCGTTCGCGATCGGCCTTATCCTCTTCCGGGCGGGCGCGATCACGATCGGCACCGTCTATCTCGTCTTCAGCTACACCGAACTCCTGCGACGGCCGATGGAGCGGATTCGGACGCAATTGCAAGACCTGCAGAAGGCCGGTGCCGGGATCGTGCGGACGCAGGAACTTTTCGCCCGACAGCCGCGCCTGCCCGACGAGGGCCGGGCTCCGCTGCCGCCCGGCGCGCTCTCCGCCGAGTTCGATGGCGTCACCTTCAGCTACGATGACGACGGGCCAGTCTTGCGGGCGCTCGATTTCCGGCTGGCGGCGGGGCAGACCGTGGCGCTGCTCGGGCGAACCGGTAGCGGTAAGACGACGATTGCGCGGCTCCTGGCGCGGCTCTACGACCCGACGAGCGGTACGGTACGCCTCGGTGGTATGCCGGTGCGCGATGTCGCGCTCGGCGACCTGCGCGGGCGGGTCGGGGTCGTGACGCAAGATGTGCAACTCTTCGGCGGGACGGTGCGCGAGAATCTGACCTTCTTCGATCCGAGTGTGTCTGAGGAACGGCTCTGGTCCACGCTCGATACCCTGGGGTTGGCGGCCTGGGTGCGGGGTTTGCCGGATGGGCTTGACACGGAGCTCGCCTCCGATGGTGGCGGACTTTCGGCCGGCGAGGCACAACTCCTGGCGTTCGCCCGCGTCTTCCTGCGCGATCCGGGCCTGGTGATCCTTGATGAGGCATCGTCGCGCCTCGATCCGGCCACCGAAGCCCTCCTCGATCGTGCCATCGCCACCGTCTTGCACGACCGCACCGGCGTGATCATCGCCCACCGC
>DATCMP010000314.1:0-2333 GCA_036563365.1 Thermomicrobiales bacterium | reverse complement strand
CGGCGTTCAAACGTTCCGGGGTCGATGCGCTGTCCCTCTCGACCGAGGACGATCTGGTCCGGGCCATCGCGCGCTTCGCCATGCGCCGGCGGCAGCGCCGCAAGTGATCGCGGGTTAACGATGTCATTCATCTGGCCGACGCTGCTTTTCTCATTGATCACGCTGGTGCCGCTCGTCGCGCTCTATATCCGTATGCAGCGACGAAGGCGGGATCTGATCGCCCGCTATGGCAGTATGGGGATCGTGCAGGCGGCGAGGCGACCGATCGGCTGGCGACGCCATCTGCCGCCGGCGCTCTTCCTGCTGGCCCTGGCGCTGCTCCTCTTCTCGCTGGCCCGCCCGCAGACGACGGTGAGCCTACCCCGCGTCGAGGGGATCGTCATCCTCGCCTTCGATGTCTCCGGCAGTATGGCGGCCGACGACCTGAAGCCGACGCGGATGGAGGCCGCGAAGGTCGCGGCGCGCGATTTCGTGAATCGCCAGCCGCCGACGGTGCAGATCGGCGTCGTCTCGTTCAGCGATGGTGGCCTGTCGGTGCAGCCGCCGACGAACGATCAGGCCGAGATTTTGGCGGCGATCAATCGTCTCACGCCGACGCGCGGCACCTCCCTCTCGAACGGGATTCTGGCCTCGCTCAACGCGATCGCCACCGCGAACGGGCGACAGGCACCGAGCCTCTACACCAATCGCACGCCCGTGCCGACCGCCGTGCCGACCGCCGTACCGAAAGGGACGTATACCCCCGCCGCGATCGTCCTGCTGACCGATGGCGAGAATACTGCCCCGCCCGGACCGCTCGACGCGGCGGCGCAAGCGGCGGATCGCGGCGTGCGGATCTATCCGGTCGGGATCGGCAGCGCGGCGGGCGCGCCGGTGAAGATCGAAGGGTTCGTCGTGCAGTCCCGGCTCGATGAGGCGACATTGCAGCAGATCGCGCAGCGGACCGATGGGGTCTATTACAACGCGGTCAGCGAGGACCAATTGCAGAAGGTCTACCAGAGCCTCGGTTCGCAGCTGGTGGTGCGCCCGGAGCGGACCGAGGTGACCGCCCTCTTCGCGGGTGCGGGCCTGCTCGTCCTGCTGCTCGGTGGCACCTTCTCGTTCTTCTGGTTCGGTCGCATCCCGTGATCCTTATGACTCCGCATGAACTCGCGAGCCCGCACGATGCGGTGACGATCTGGAGGTAGCAGGTGAGTGCGCTATGGCCGGGGTTCCTGCTGCTCTTGTTGTTGATCCCGCTGCTGATCGCCGCCTACATCTGGATGTTGCGACGGCGACGGCGGTTCGCGGTGCGCTATTCCAGCCTCTCGCTGGTGCGTCAGGCGTTGCCGCGCTCCAACTGGCGGCGGCACGTCCCATTCGCCCTCTTCCTGCTCGCCCTGCTGAGCCTGATCATCGCCCTGGTCCGCCCGGTGGCGATCGTCAGCGTGCCGACGAATAAGACGACGATCATCCTCGCGCTCGACGTGTCGCGCAGTATGTGCTCGACCGACATCACGCCCAATCGCCTCACCGCGGCGAAGGATGCCGCCGTGTCGTTCATCGAGCGTCAGCGACCGGGGACGCAGATCGGTGTGGTCGCCTTCTCCGGCTACGCGGAGCTGATCCAGCCCCCCACGACCGACGCGGAACTCTTGGAAGATTCGATCCAGAGCTTGCTGACGGGGAGCCGCACGGCGATCGGCAGCGGGATCATGAAGTCGATCGACGCCATCGCTGAGATCGATCCGAGCGTCGCGCCGAGTATCGCCGAAGGCTCATCCACACCGAAGCCCACGCCGGTCGCCAAGGGTGCCTATGCGCCGGACATCATCGTTCTGCTGACTGATGGCGCGAGCAATGCCGGGCCGCGGCCGGTGGTCGCCGCGCAACAGGCCGCCGATCGCGGCGTGCGCGTCTACACGATCGGCTTCGGCACCGCGCGCGGCTCGGAGATGCCGAACTGCAATCCGGGTGTGCAGGGCCGCGAGCCGCAATTCGGCGGCGGGCCGCAGTTCGGTGGCGGTGGTGGGCAAGGCTTCGGCGGTGGCGGCTTCCGGCGTGGGATCGATGAGGCGACCTTAAAGCAGGTGGCGGCGATCACCGACGGCAAATATTACTCGGCAGAGAGCACCAGCGAACTGAACGACATCTTCAACAACCTCCCGACTTCCCTGATCACCAAACACGAAACGACCGAGATCAGCGTCGCCTTCGCCGCGCTCGGCGCGCTGCTGGCGGTGGTGGCCGTGACGATGTCGCTGCTGCGTAACCCGTTGGGGTGAGTTGTTCAACCTTATCCTCTTAACCGGACTCTGTAGCCGTGGGAAGCTACAAAGTTCGGCTTTGCCATC
>DATCMP010000302.1:0-3271 GCA_036563365.1 Thermomicrobiales bacterium | reverse complement strand
CGCCTCCGCGTAGGCCGCGGCGAGGGCGTCGAGGACGGCCGGGGTGATCGCGGAGACCACCCGGCCCTGCCCGAGCGGGACCGGCGCGATCGCCGCCTCGACCGCCGGGATGCTCGCGGGCGCGAGGCGGTCGAAGACGCTGCGCCACAGCGAGAGCGACGGCACCCCCTGCGCGTTCCAGATCGTCACCAGTCCGGCGTCCTCGCCCGGGAGCCGGGGGAGGAGGGTCAGCCGATCGGCGGTACCGTGGTAGGTCGCGAGTTTCACCCAGCCCCGCCCCTCCAGTCCCCGTGCCCAGTCGCAGAGCGTCGTCAGCAGCGGACGATGTCCCGCCGGGGCGACGGCGATCGCCTCGGCGAAGTCGTCCGACCCGTTCGCCAGCCAGCCCTTCGCCCCGGCCGCGGGCGGCTTCCCCTGCTTCTTGCCGGGCGGCCCGGGCGGCGTGGGCTGTGTGACGGCGGAAGGGTTGCCGGTCTCGACGCGCCGCGGGACGAGGGCCTGCGCGCCGCCGATGGCGTAGGACGCCACGGTGACCAGATCGATCGTCAGCCGGTCGGCGACCGTCTCGAGGTAGCCGACGAGGCGGACGAGATCCGCGGGGGCCTCGTCGAGGACGAAGACGAGCCGGAAGCCGCCGGTCGCGAGGCAGTCGCCGAGGTTCGCCGCGAACGCCGCCGCGTCGAACGCCCCTTCCTGGTCGGCGGCGGCCGCTGCCTCGGCCAGGTTGGCGTATCCCCGCACCGAGAGGTGCTTGGCGAGGATCTGCGCCTCCAGGTCGGCGGCGTCCCAGCCACGCAAGAAGGCGGCGTAGGCGAGGACCTGGGCCACGACCGCCCGCCGCGCTTCGGCGTTGTGGGCGAGCTTGATCTCGATGATCGCGAGCCGCCCGGACGGCTCGATGGCGAGGAGGTCCGCCTTGCCGGAGCCGAGGACGACCTCGCGCCCCACGACGACCAAGCGCGGCGACCCGGACAGCGGGAGCAACTGTGGTGCCCGCTCGACGAGGTCATGCAGCGCCGCCTCGGCCGGGAAGCCGGTCGGAGCGAGCGCCCGCCAGCCCTGCCCATCGTCGTGCCAGATCGCCGTCATCGCCGCCCCCTCTCGCGCACCGTCGCTCATCGCTCGTCGCGAGGAGTGTAGCGCCGTCGCCCGCGCGCCACCATGGGAAAATCCGGCTAGACGCGCGGCCCGATCGACACCCACCCTGCTCGCCCCCGACGATCGCGTGTTGCGACCACGGTCGCGTGGATGTCCGTGAATGCTTACAGCAGACCGGACGGACAACGGATCGCGCGACCGTCCCACGGTCATCGCGCGCTAGCCGCTGCGGATGGGGCGTCCGCGCGGGTGACTCCCAGTCACGACGGCCGTCCACGCACTGAGGTTATCGCGTCGGCGTCGCTCAGGCAACGAGGCATCCCGCCGCCAGCACCCCAACCGGGGTAGTTCCTAGCGAGGATCATCAGCATGGTCTGCGCCAGTACGCCGACGACGCACCGCCGATCCGTCTCAACGCCCGCGAGACACACCCAGAATAGCCCGCGCGATACGGGACCTTCGGGTCCTAGGTTCTCGAGCATAAACCAGGCAAAATCGTAGTGGGAATGACAAGGCACGCCTGAGATACTCAGGAAGCGTACCGCCCGCACATATAGCCGCGGAGTAGACTCGTTGAGCTTGGGCTGTCGCGAGGCATCGGCATGTCCCAACCACAAGATTCACAGGAGGGGACACGAGGATGACCGCAGCCACCCTGGTCGAGAGGGACGCCACTGAGCACGCAGGGGTCATTATCGACACCGTCGATGACGACGGCCCGTTGCAGATTCCGGCGAACCACCGCCGCATCAAGACCGATAAGCAGGATATCCCGGTCGAGACACTCCACGGATGGATCCGGCGCGGGAAACTGACGCTCCAGCCGGAGTTCCAGCGCAATTTCGTCTGGAACGGCACCAAGGCGAGTCGCCTGGTGGAATCGCTCCTGCTCGATATCCTGTGCTGGCCGTTTACTCCATCCGCAGTAAAACCTGGGCACTCTTGCGGAGGGATTGCCAGAAAATCAGGCCGGATGGAGTAAACGGCCAGCACAGCCCAGGATCGATCTCCTTGAAATAGGCAAGTAGCAAAAGCGTAAGAAATCTATTAAGGCCATAGCACTTAGAAAAATGAGTACAACGGTGTACTAAACAGACCCATGGGACTTCCCAACCGGCTAACAATGCATCAAGGCTTGCAATTATTTTACTCCAACTATTTGGCGCATATGCGTTAGATCGCAGCCTTTCTACGATAGCCTTGTATTCTTCGTGGAGCGCTGCATGTGTTTCATGATCATGACCCTTCGTCTCTCCCCAGATATATCTACGTTGTGCTTGATCTTCGGCACTCAGAACGTCCATCTCAACTCGTCGCCAAAATTCGCCATGACTACTGATTGCCTCGTATATTCGCTTTGCAGATTTTTGACCCGTTACGATGCGGAGAAAGTCCTGCAGCGCTGTGCTGGCCGTTTACTCTATCCGGTCTGATTTTCTAGCAGTCCCCTTGGGAGAGTGCCAGGATTGTGCTGCGGATGGAGTAAACGGCCAGCACACGCCTACTTCTTCACCGTGCTGGCCCAGCTGCTGACGGCGCGGGGCCTGATCCGTCCCGCGCGCGACCCGCCGGGCTATCCTGAGACGCCCACCGATCGTACTCGACCAAGTGCAACGCCGAAGGAGGGACCGCCATGATCAATCGGTTGATGGGGTTGCTGCTGGAAGAATTACGCGATGGGGGTATCCCCGAGCCGCTTTCGGCATCGTTCACCTTCGCTGCGCTCTGGGACGACCTGGCTCGGCTCGCCGGGGAGACGCCGCCGACCGCCGTGCGGCAACTCTACGAGGCCGACAGCCCGCTGACCGATCCGAGCGCCTGGGGCGACGTGCTGACCGACCCACTGACCACCGCGCCCCGCCCATCCCTTGGTGACGCCGCGTCGCCGCATACTGTGTCAGGAGGCCCACATGGAACCGCTGTTGCTGACCCCGAAAGAGGCGGCGCGGGCGCTCGGCCTGAGCCAGTCCTATGTCTACGAACTGCTCGCGAGCGAGACGCTGCCCTCGATCACGATCGGCCGCACCCGGCGGATCCCGCGCCGCGCCCTCGAAGAGTTCGTCGCGGCCTGCGAGGCGGCCCAGGGCGGCTACACGCCGCGGGCGGCCCCGCGGCCCCACGCACTCGGGACACGCCTCCCCTGACGCCAGCGCACCAGGGCGGGGCTACCCCC
>DATCMP010000291.1:0-3231 GCA_036563365.1 Thermomicrobiales bacterium | reverse complement strand
GGCCACGCGCCCCCCATCAGCGCGGACGAGTTCGATCTGCTGGCGGTCTGTCAGCAAAGTGAAAAGCGGCTGCAACGGCTGCTCGCGGGCGACGAGCCGCGCCCGCGCGACCGGCTCACACTTGGCCTTGGGGAGGTCGATCTTCTTGCCTGACAGCAAGGCGTTGACCTCGCGCCGTCGCGCCACGCCGTCGCGGCCAGGGCCGCGCCCGCGCTTAAAGGTCCACTCGACGCCACCGGCCCCGTCATCGATGATCCGCCGACGGAGGGAACAGCGCGCCGCTTCGAGCAAGGCATCCGGCGTATCGAAATAGGTGTTGTGCTGGGCTTCGGTGTGACGCGAGAGGATCCGCCAGCCGGGGAATTCGGTACGTGCGGCGAGCTCATCGAGCGTATGCTCGCCCACGGGGGCGAATTTTACTTCGAGTTCGATTCCACGACGCACCATACCCCCCGCCGAAAAAAATCCTGGCAGCCGACCTTGCCACGCGTGTGGCATAACGGCGGGTAGTGTAGCCCCTGCGTCGGGTAGGGGCAATCGGGGATTGCCAGTGACGCGGCGCAGGCTTTTCTCCGGCAAGGAGGGCCAAAAGTACCATTGTCGTCCCCCCGGGCGTGACAAGATACTGCTTATGGGGACCACTATCTCGCGGTAGATCGGTGAGGAGGAGGACAGTGAGACACCCGATGGAGATGCCGCGCTGGACGAACGGCAAGCGAACCATGAAGTATGGTCAACTCATTGTGCTAACCGTGCTCCTTTGCGGCTATCTCTGGTCGTTCTTCGCGCGCCCCGCCGGGAGTCACGCCGCGGCGACAAATCCGTTCGTTGGGGCGACGTGGTTTATCGACCCGGATGCGAACGCGCGCCGCCAGGCCGCCGCCTGGCGCGCGACCCGCCCCGACGATGCGGCGGCGCTCGACCTGATCGCCGGGCAACCGCAGGCCGACTGGTTCGGCGACTTCAGCGGCGATGCCCGCGCCGCGGTCGATGCGCGTGTGACGCAGCTCACCGCCCTCGGTGCACTACCGCTACTCGTCAGCTACAACCTACCGAACCGCGATTGCGGCGGTTTATCTGCCGGTGGCGCAACCTCGCTCAACGTCTATCGCGATTGGATCCGCGCTTTCGCCGAGGGGATCGGCGCGCGGCGCGCGGTGGTCATCCTCGAACCGGATTCGCTCACCGTGCTCGACTGCCTGGGTACGGCGGACCAGGAGGCACGGTTCGTGGCACTCAAAGATGCCGTCACCATCCTGAAGGCGAAGCCCCAGGTGGCGGTTTATCTCGCGGCGGGCCACTCGAACTGGGTCGCGGTCGAGGAGATCGCCCGCCGACTGAACGCGGCAGGGGTGCGGCAGGCCGACGGCTTCGCCCTCAACGAGGCCCACTTCCGCCCGACCGCCAACGAGATCACCTACGGGCGACAGATCGCCCCGCTCGTCGGTGATAAACATTTCGTCATCGACACCAGCCGCAACGGCGTTGGCCCGGTTGACGGACCCAATAGCTGGTGTAACCCCGCCGGTCAGGGTCTGGGTCATCGCCCGGCGATCGTCACCGACGATCCCTATCTCGACGCCTACCTCTGGATTAAGCGACCGGGCGAGTCGGACGGTGCCTGCAATGGCAGCCCTCCCGCAGGGCAATGGTGGCCCGAGTATGCGCTGGGCCTGGCGCAGCGTGCGGCGTTGGACGATCAGGTCGCCTGCTTCGCCGCGACCGCGCAATGTGTCGGCGGGCCATTCCTCAACGCCTGGCGGGTCAATGGCGGGCTCGCATTGAACGGTTACCCGATCAGCGATGTGCGGATCGAGATGCTCGACGATGGCAAGAGCTACAAGGTCCAGTATTTCGAGCGCGTCCGCCTGGAAGCGCACCCGGAGAACTCGCCTCCCTATGATATCCAACTCGGGCTCTTCGGGCGGCAAATCCTAGCGGGGGCCGAGGATGCGCCGGTAGCGCCGGTGGCCCCCAAACCGGGCGCTACCCATTTCCCGCAGACCGGCCACAACGTCAGCCCGCGCCTCCTCAGCTACTGGCAAATCAATGGTGGGCTCGCGCGCTTCGGCTATCCGCTGAGTGAGGAGTTCACCGAGACGTTGGAAGATGGCAAGCCGTATACGGTCCAATACTTCGAGCGCGCCCGTTTCGAGTTGCATCCCGAGAACGCCGCCCCATTTGACATTTTGCTAGGGCAATTCGGGCGACGAATTATGAGCGAGAATACCGCGCGACCGAAGCCGTAAGGCACAGCGAGTATCACATGGTAGCCATAGAGGGGTGGGCAGTCGTTACAAGTTATCTACCCCTCTGCGAGCCTCACACAATGGTCGCCACACCGTTGTGGTATCATTGCGAAGTAAATTATGTTGAGTAATCGCGTCAGGAGCTTACTGTGTCAGCGACCCCAGCGACCCGTACCCTGCAACAGCTCTCCGATTCGATCAACGAACTCGCGAGCGAGATCATGGCGATGGCCCAGGGTCTCCGCAATAAAGAGTATGCCGATTTCCTCAACGGAACTCCGGCACAGCGTCAGCTGATCGTCAACACGCTCCAGCTGACCTCTGAGCAGGTAGACGCGCTGGTCGTGGCCTCGCGGGAGAGCACGGCGAGTACGCCATCGGGGCGACCGGGCGCGCCGAACCGGCAAGCGCAGCCGTGGGACTACGACACGAAGAAAGCCACCATCGAAGATCTGACCCGGCGCGAGGCGTTGCTTCAGACGCGGCTGCGGGTCTTGCAGTACCTCCGCTCGCGCTGAAGCGGGCGAAGACGCCGCGCCGATCCTTGTTTTTCCTTACTGTGCCGCTATAATTGCCATAACAGCATCGCGCAGGACGAGTGCGTCGGCGTGGTCGATAGAGAGGGCAGGTCATCGTCTGCAAACCGCCCGCCCAACACCGGCGCACGGCCCCCTGTAAGCTGGCTCCGCGACATCGCGATCAACACGGCGCGATGAGGAGGACGCCCGGACGCCACCGTTACCGGCGACTTAATGAGGGAGCCTGCGCGTGGTGCGTGGGACTCTGAATTTGGGTGGTATCGCGAAAGCAAACCTTTCGCCCCGGTGTGGGCGGAAGGTTTTTTCTTGTGGCCTTGGATGCGTATTCGCTAGGGTGATCCGGCAGCCGGGCAGACGCTGCGAGCGTAACGGGCGCGTGTGGCGACATCGTGGAAGGATCAAATTTGGCGACAGGAGAACGAACTTTCGGATTGTGATCCTTG
>DATCMP010000287.1:0-3983 GCA_036563365.1 Thermomicrobiales bacterium | reverse complement strand
ACCGACGAGGACGGTCGCGCGATCGTCGTGACCGACCGCGTGCAGCTCGTCCTCCCGAACAGGCCCGCCGAGGATACCGGGGAAGGTCGCTGATACCCACTGCGTGACTGGTGCCCGCGTAGCGCATACGTGGGCACCAGTTTCTCGCTTCCTGCCCCTGCTGCATCGCGCTTGCGCCTTCTGCTCTTGCTTGTGCCCGTGGCCCCTTGCTGGCAGCCATTCGGGCGAGGTGCTATCCTAAAGTGGTGCGAATCGTCGTTGTTCATCGGTATCCGAGCATCAGCAGCGCCCCACGGTTCGCACATTTTGCTTCCTGACACGAGCCCAAATGCGACCGCAGGGGAGGGCATGGACGAGGTACGTTACGACTTTGCAACTGTAAACCGCCTGGAAGCCGAGGCGATCGGTCGTCCGGGTCAGCGCACATTCCGACTGATCCTCGGCAATGAGCGCGGCGAAACCGCCGTGCTCTGGATCGAGAAAGAACAGGTGCAGGCGCTGGGCGACGCGATCGATCGGCTCCTGGCCCATCTCAATCCCCGCCGCCTCAAGCGTTTGGACGTGGGGCCGCGCCCGCCAGAACCGGTTGGCGTGCTCCTCGATCCGCCGACGATCGAGTTCAAGATCGGCACGCTCGCCCTCGGGTACGAGGCCGAGCAGCGCCTGTGCCTCTTGCAGGCGCACGACATCGAGGGCGATCCCGAAGGCCCACCGACGTTGCGCTGCTTGATCCGGCAACAGCAATTCCGCCGCCTCAGCGGGCAGATCGCCGGTATCGTTTCCACCGGACGTCCGCGCTGCACGATGTGTGGTCAGCCCCTTTCCGGTGGCCCGCACTTCTGCCCGCCCTCGAATGGCCATCTCACCCGCGCCGAGCGGCTGGGCGACGATTAGTGCGACGTATCGGGTGCTGCGTGCCGCGCGGGGAACAGGGGTTGGGTTAAGTGGCACAGCGTGTACAGGCCGCACATCCCCCGGCCCCCGCGGCTCGTGGCTCGTCGATGCGGAGCGTGCTGCGTCGTTTCCGCCTGACCGAGTTCCAATTGCTGATCGTCCCCTCGCTGATGGCGGTCGTCGGGCTGCTGACGATCTTTCTCGTCCCGCGCCGTGACACCAGCTTTACCTGGCGCGACATCTGGATCAGCCTGGCTTTTGTGGGGCTGCTCTATGTGCTGAACCTCTGGTTCAGCGCGATCGGCTTCCAGGGCGATCAACTGCTCCTGCCGATTGCGGCGACGATGGCCGGGCTCGGCCTGATCGTCATCCAGCGCCTGCACCCGGTCCTCGAACGGCAAGATCCGCCGCTGACGGGGGTCTCGCAGAAGCAGGCGTTTTACATCGCTGTAGGCTTCGGGTTGCTTTGGGCCACGGTGGTCCTCTTCCGGCAGTTGCACCTTTTCCGGCGCTACAAATATCTGGTCGGGTTTACGGCGATCGGGCTGATGGTGCTGACGATGCTGGTCGGGACCGATTTCGGGCAGGGCTCGCGCCTCTGGATCGTCGTCGGCCCGATCACGGTGCAGCCGGGCGAACTGGTCAAGCTGCTGCTGGTCTTTTTCATGGCCGCCTACCTCGACGACAAGCGCGAACTCCTCGCCTCGGACTATCGCCTCGGCCCGTTGCGGCTCCCGCCGATCCCCTACCTTCTCCCGCTCGGCTTGATGTGGGCGATGGCGCTGGCGATCGTCGCGATCCAGAACGACTTCGGGTCCGCGCTCCTCTACTTCTCGATCTTCCTGACGATGCTGTACGTCGCCTCCGGTCGCTTGATCTACGTTGTGGCCGGGCTGGCCGCCTTCGCCATCGGTGCCTACGCGATCTACCGCGTCGCGCCGCACGTCGGGGCGCGCGTGGCGATCTGGCTCGATCCCTGGCCGCGCGGACTCGGCTCCGGTTTCCAGATCATCCAGAGTCAGTATGCGTTCGCCTCGGGCGGGCTCTTCGGGACGGGGCTCGGCTACGGGAACCTCAGCCTCGTCCCGCGGATCGAGAGCGACTTCGTTTTCGCCGCGATCGGTGAGGAACTAGGTTTGCTCGGCACCCTCGGCACCCTCGCCCTCTATCTCCTGCTGAGCTATCGCGGCCTCTACATCGCCCTGCGCGCTGCCGATGGCTTCGCGCGCCTCGTTGCGGTCGGTCTGACGACGATCCTCGCGATGCAGGCGCTGATCATCGTCGGGGGCGTGGTGCGCCTCATCCCGCTGACCGGGATCACGCTGCCGTTCATCTCCTACGGCGGCACCTCATTGCTGACCAACTTCATCATCGTCGGGCTCCTGCTCTACATCTCCGATCCGCAACGCGGCGCGTTGCGGTGAGTGGTTATCCTTCCTGGGACACTATTTCCCCCCAAACAATAGGAGAAGGCGATGACCCTGGTGCCACAGCGTTGGGTCATTTGTGGATCGGAACGGATCATCCCCGGCGCGACGATCTGGGATCAGGGTCAGCATTCCGATGGGCAACTGAAGGTCGGTATCGCCGCGAACCCGCAAGCGATCCTCTTCAGGGAGTTCGCATTCACGCGCCTACGCGCCGCGATCTGCGGCGATTGCGGTCGTGTCGAGTTGGCGGTCGAAGCGCCGGGGAAGCTATATGAGGCGTATTTGCGTAATTGTGAGGCAACGCAGCAGTAGCCTCGTTCGTTAGAATGAGGGCGGGTTTGTGTGCCGCTCGATAACGGCGATTACGGGGAGTGCATGGGGACTGACGACGGACTTGGTGGCGGTATCGGTATCGGCCTGATGCGCTTCGGCGCATTTTTGGCTGCCGCCGCGATCCTGGCGCTCGGGATTTTGCAGCGCGAGGGGAATACCGACGCACGCTGGCTACTGGCGCTGGCGGCCAGCGCGCCATTCTTCGTCCTGCTCCTCTGGCCGCGCCTGCCGCACAATCTGCCGATCTTCAATCGCACCGTCGTGCGGATCGGCACGCTGCTCGTCGTCGCGTTCTTGCTGACGAGTATCCATCTCGTCCGTCTACAGGTCGTGCGCGCCGATGAATTGGCGACGGAGAGCCGCCCGACTGCCAACGGCGATACGGTGGTCAACCAACGGATCCTGATCGATCAGCTACGTCAGCAGCGCGGGCGGATCGTCGATCGCAACGGCCAGATCCTCGCCGATACGGCGATCACCCCGGATGGCTTCGCGCTGCGTAGCTACCCCTCGACCAGTTCCTACGTCGTCGGCTACTCCAGCCCCCAATATTACGGTCTAGCGGGGGTGGAGCGGGCCTACGACCGTTACCTGCGCGGTTCATCCGGCGGCAACCCGCTCGATACCCTCAGCCGCGATCTCCTCCACGAGCCGCTGGTCGGCAATGATGTCGTCCTGACCGTCGATCTCCGGCTCCAGCAGGTCGCCGATAACGCCCTCGCCGCCACCGGCGGGCGTGGCGCGGTCGTCGCGCTCGATCCGCGCAGCGGCGCGATCCTGGTCAACGCCTCCGCGCCGCGCTACGACCCGCAACAACTGACGATCGACCCGCGCGAGGAAGCGCGCGACATCGCCCGCGCCAAAGCCTACTGGGCGGCGCTCAATGCCGACGGCGCGGGCGATCCGCTCCTGCCGCGCGGCACGCAGGGGTTGTATGTCCCCGGTTCGATCTTCAAGACCCTCACCGTGGCGGCGGCGCTCGATGGCGGGATCGTCTCGCCGACGAAGATCTATCCCGATCCGGGCGAGATCGTGATCGACGGCCACACGATCCTCGAACTCAATCGCCCCGTCCCGGTGAAGAACGAGTACACCGTCACCGAGGGCTATCTCTACTCGCTCAATATCGTCTTCGCGCAGATCGCCCTGGATACCGGCACGGTGCGGATGAACGAGTATGCCAAGAGGTTCGGCTTCGGCGAGGAGATCCCCTTTAACGGGCTGGCGAACGCCACCGGGCAGAGCGGTGCGGCCAGCACCATCTCTTCCGATCCGAACTATCTCTCGAACAAGCCCGCCCTGGCCGATACCGGTTTCGGGCAAGGG
>DATCMP010000286.1:0-2559 GCA_036563365.1 Thermomicrobiales bacterium | reverse complement strand
GATGGCGAAGCTGGAATTCGGGCTCCTGGTCCACCCCACGCCGCGAGGCGGCACGGTGGCCGATATGCTTGCGACGGACGAGCGGCTCCTCAACGAGGCGGTCAAGCACGACCTCCCGGTCTGGTTCATCGACCACTTCCAGTTCGATAGACAGCCGTTGCTCGAATGTTTCGCGATGCTGGCGCACACGATGGGGCGTTATCCGACGTTACGCAGCGGTACGCTCGTCGCCGGGCAGGGCTACCGCAATCCGGCGCTGACGGCGAAGATCGCCTCGACCCTCCAGTTCCTCACCGGCGGACGCTTCATTCTCGGGATCGGGGCGGGCTGGAAAGAGGACGAATACCGCGCCTATGGCTACCCCTATCCCCCGGCGAAGGTGCGGATCGGGGAATTGGCGGAGGCGGTGCAGATCATCAAGGGGCTGTGGGGGCCGGGTCCATTCTCGTTCGCCGGGGAATATTATCAGGTGACCGAGGCATACAACGAGCCGCGCACCGATCCCGCGCCGCTCCTGATGATCGGCGGCGGCGGCGAGCAACGCACCCTGCGGGTGGTCGCGGAACACGCCGACTGGTGGAATGCCGACTATTACACCGCCTCGGATTACGGGCGCAAGTTGGAACGGCTGCGCGGCTACTGCCGGGAGATCGGGCGCGATGAGGACGCGATCGTGCCGACGTATTACGCTGGTATCAGCCTCTCAAACGACCCGAGCCGCGTGATTCGCCGCCCGCCGATTGTCTACCGCCCCGATGAGATGTTCGTGCTGCACGGCAACTCTGACGAGGTCAGCGCGCAGATCGCGGAGTTCGCTGCCCTCGGGGTGCGCCAGATGCAGCTCAACTTCCTCGATTTCCCGCGCACCGAGGGGATCGATCTCTTCTTCTCGGAGGTCTTGCCACGATTTCAGTGATCACAGCTATGATCCCAGCTACGAGGATGCCCGATGTGGCGGCGACGGTGGTGATGACGTAGCGGGTCGCCCAGGCGATGAGTGGTGGAGCCTAGACTTCTGCCGAAATTGGCGTCAAGTAGAGGAGGGAACGACGATGTATGCCTTGATCGTCTCGGTCCATATTAAGCCGGAGCGTAACGAGGAGTTCCTGCGCGCGATCGAGGAAGATGCGCGCGGCTCGCGCGAGGACGAGCCGGGTTGCCTACGCTTCGATGTCCTGCAAGACAAGAACGATCCGCACCATTATTTCTTCTACGAAGTCTATCGTGACGAGGCCGCTATCGAGGCGCATCGCGCCGCACCGCACTATCAGGTCTGGGCTGCGGCGGTACAGGGGGGTGTTTTGGAACGCCCGGCCGAAGTGACCCACTGTTCCACCACCTTTCCACGCGATGAGGCGTGGTCGTAGCCGGTCGAGCACGAGCGGGACGGCACCGGTGTCCATCGCCGGTGCCGTCCGACACGCATTGCTCCGTTACCCGCCTTACGCAAAGTGCGGCACCACCTCATCCATGAACAGCTTGATGCCCGCCGTCTGCGGGAAATCGGCGAAGCGGATCTGCATCTGCGCGACGCCGATCGCGGCCCACGCCTCGATCTGCTTGATCACTTGCGCCGGCGTACCAACGAGCGATACGTCGGGGCCTCCGTAGAACGGACTCGCCGCGGCCAGCCGTTCGGCTTCCCCCTGGGTGCGCGCGACGGCGACGCACTCGCATTGCCAGGTCTTCTTGATCGTCGCGATATCTCGACCGATCGCCGCGCAGTGGCCGCCCAGCACCTCGACCTTGTGGGCATATGTCTCGCGGTTGCCGCCACCATTCCACCAGTCGGCGTGTTGCGCGACCACCCGCAGCGTCAGCTGTTCGCCACCGCCGCCGATCATGATCGGCGGCAAGGGATCCGGCTTCGGGTTGAGGTGGGCCTCGTTGACGCTGTAATGCCGACCGGTATAGGTCACCTTATCGGTGGTCCAGAGTTGCTTGGCGATCTCGACCGTCTCCGCCAGCTGCTGGATACGGACGGCAGGGCGGGGGAAATCCCAGTTATAGGCGCGGTATTCGTCCTCTTTCCAGCCCGCCCCGATCCCGAAGATGAATTTGCCGGGGATGAACGCACAGAGGTTCGCGACCATCTTGGCGAGCAGCGCCGGGTTGCGATACGACTGGCAGAGGACGATCGTCCCCCAGTCGAGTTCCGGGTAACGCGAAGCGAGGAAAGTCAGAGTCGTCCAGCACTCACTTACCGGCGAATCGACCGGCTGCCAGCGCGCCCACGGCAGCATATGGTCGGTGACCCACGCCGCGTCGAAACGCCCGGAGACGAGGTCGAGCGTTTCCAGCGTCTGCCGGATCATCGCCGCATTGTCGTCTCCCGCCGCCGGGAACTCCGGCGTTTTCCAGCCAAACTCCATCCGTTTCGCCACGCCGAACCTCCTTCACAGCCCCTCTGGGTCGCAGTTCGCGGTCATCGCGCCGCGCCGACAGCTTACCTCGACTTTAGCGGTTCAGGCCACGTAGCAGAGCGTGTCGGTCAGGCGCTCGAAGAGTTCTCGTGGGACTTTAATAATCTCGTCGTCGCAAGTGGATGTCTGAAAACTG
>DATCMP010000224.1:0-5925 GCA_036563365.1 Thermomicrobiales bacterium | reverse complement strand
TTTATCGTCGCCCTCGTCGCGTTGCAGGCGGCGGTCGGTGCCGGTGTCTGCGTCCTGCTGGCGCGAGTATTTGTGGGCGAGGATGCGGGCGCAACGGGTTGGCGCGGGCGACCGGGCTGGCGGGCGACGGAGTTGCTGGTGCTGCTCGCGGCGGTGCCGATCGCCATCGCGGCATATCGCTACGGCCTGCCCTGGCGCTTGCGCCTGGAAGAGACCGCGCCGCTCTTCCGCTGGCGCTCGGCCCTGTTAGCCCCGGCTGCGTTGCTGCTGCTGGGCTACGCCTGGGCCTGCTGGGACGTGTGGCGTGCGCGGCAAGGTGCGCGGCGCGGGACGGGCGGGTGATGGCGGTTGACTCGTTATCGCGGTATGTGGCACGCGGCGCATGGGGCCGCCGATGAACCCCCGGTTCTCCCTGTCAGCGCGGGGCCATGCGGATCGCGCCATCGAGGCGGATGACCTCGCCGTTGAGCATCTCGTTCTCAACGATGTGACGCGCGAGGGCGGCGTACTCGTCCGGCCTGCCGAGGCGTGAGGGGAACGGGACTTGCTGGCCGAGCGAGGCGCGCGCCGCTTCGGGCAACCCCGCCAGCATCGGTGTGTCGAAGATCCCGGGCGCGATCGTGACGACGCGGATGCCGGAGCGGGCCAACTCGCGGGCGATCGGCAGGGTCATCGCCGCGACGCCCCCTTTCGAGGCGCTGTAGGCCGCCTGCCCGATCTGGCCGTCGAATGCCGCGACCGAGGCGGTGTTGATGATCACGCCGCGCTCGCCGCTCGGGCCGCACGGCTCGTTCGCGGTCAGCACCGCCGCCACCAGCCGGATCACGTTAAAGGTGCCGATCAGATTGATGCCGATCACGCGCGCGAAGCTGTCGAGCGCGTGCGGCCCCTCGCGCCCGATCACCCGCTCGGCGATGGCGATCCCGGCGCAGTTGATCGCGCCGCGCAGGGGGCCGAACTCGCCTGACGCGACCGCCACCGCGCGCTCTACGCTCGCCTCGTCGGTCACATCGGTGGGGACGAAACGCGCCTGCGCGCCCAACTCCTCGGCCAGGGCGTTGCCCGTCGCCGCGTTTAAGTCGGCGATCACGACGCGCGCCCCGGCCCCGACGAAGGTGCGCGCGCAGGCCGCACCGAGGCCCGAGCCGCCGCCGGTGACCAGGAACGTCGCGCCAGCCAATTGCATTGCATCTCTCCCGGTGAGTCGAGCGGCGAGCGGCGCGTGCGTGGGCGCGTATTCCGGTCTGAGGTCTATCCCTAGCGCCAGAGCCTGATCGTCTTGTCCCACGACCCGGAGGCGAGGCCGCTGCCATCGGGGAGCCAGGCGAGGGCGGTGACCGCATCGGTGTGGCCGGTGAAGGTGGCGAGCGCCGCGCCATCGGCGCGCCAGAGGCGCACGGTGCTGTCGAACGACCCGGAGGCGAGGGTGCGACCGTCCGGCGACCAGGCGACGCTGCTGACCGGCTGGGTATGCCCGGTGAGGGTGGCGACGAGCGTCCCATCGGGTCGCCAGAGCTTGATCGCCTTATCTTCCGAGGCGGAGGCGATCAGCGTGCCATCGGGCGACCAGGCGACGCCGAAGACCGCCGCAGTATGGCCGGTCAACGTTTTCAGCACGGTGCCATCGGGTCGCCAGACGCGAAGGGTCTTATCCCAGGAGGCCGAGGCGAGGCTCTGCCCATCCGGTGCCCAGGTGACATTCTGCACCATGTCCGCGTGGCCGGTGAGGGTGCGGATCGGCTGCCCGGCGGCGGTCCAGAGTCGCACCGTGCGGTCGCTCGACGAGGTCGCGAGGGTCTTGCCATCGGGCGACCAGGCGACCATCGTCACGTTGTCGGTGTGGCCCGTCAGGGTCGCCACCGGGCTATTGCTCCCGTCAGTGCGCCAGATCTGCGCCTGGTTGGACTTGCCATCCGCCCCGACCGCGAGCAGCGCCCCATCCGGCGAGAGCGCGACGCTCGTCACGGCGAAGGTGCGCCCGCCGATCGTGTTAACGAGGGTGCCATCCGCGCGCCAGAGCCGCACCGTCCCATCGCCAGCGCCGGAGATCAGCGTCTTGCCATCGCCGGTCCAGGTCAGCCCGCGCAGATGATCGGTGTGACCGGTGAAGGTGGCCGCGACCGTCCCCCGCAAGGGGGCGGGTGCCGGGGTGGCGGTCCGCGCGGTCGCGCTCGGGGGCAATGTCGGCGGCAGTACCGGGACCGCGGTGCCGGCGAGCGCCGCTGCTGTCGCCGTCGGCGCGACCGGGGTGACGCCAGCGGTAGTGGCTCCGGGCACCGTCGCGGTGGGTGCGCCCTGCGTGGCGGCGGATGTCGCTGTCCCTGCTGCGGCGATGAGGGTACTGCCCGCGGTGGCCTGCGGTATCACGCCCGCGCTTCGCCGCTGCAACGCCACACCGCCGAGGAGGAGCAGGAGGATCAGCGCCCCCATACCGGCAAATAGCGGCAGGCGCGAACGACGGCCCGACGTTGCCACCGGCGCGGGAAAAGGGACCGCCGCAGCGCCGGTGCCGGTCGCCATGCCACCGGCGGGTGCGGTCGCGAAGACCGGTGCGGACGAGTCGTTGTCAGCGCCGAGTGGCGAAGAGGGATACTGCGCGCCGGTCGGCGGTGGGGTGAATGCGCCGGGGCCGGTCGTCGCGCGCTCTGGCGACGAGATAGGCGTCGGTGCGAAGCGGGTGCTATCGAATGGCGGCGGCGTGTGCGATGCGGTTGGTGGCGGACCGCTGTGCGGTGTTGGTGCGGGCGCGATGATCGTGTCCATCTCGGTCAGCGGGGCGGGCGGGCGAGTCGGCTCGTCGCTGAGCGCGCGGTCGAAGGCGAGGGCCAGTTCCCCGGCGGTCGCGAAGCGCTCGGCGGGGTCTTTCCGCAGCGCCCGCTCGACGACCGCTTGCAATGTTGGCGACACCCGCCCACCGCTTAATTCGGTCAGCGAAGGGACCGGCGCGCTGATGTGGCCGAAGATGATCTGCTCGGTCGAGCCGCCGAACGGCACCCGCCCGGTCAGGAGTTGGAAGAGGACGCAGCCGAGGGCGTAGATGTCGAGCGCGGGGCTGATCTGCCCCCGGAACTGTTCGGGGGCCATGTAGGCGATCGTGCCGACCGCGCCGGTCTGCGTCTGCGCGCCGGTGTCGCCGACGACCTTGGCGATCCCGAAGTCGGCCAGCAGCAGGCGGTCGTCCTCCGCGCGCAGGAGCATATTCTGCGGCTTGATGTCGCGGTGGACGATCCCGCGTCGGTGGGCGTAGTCGAGCGCCGCCGCGACCTGGCGCAGATAGGTGCCGGTCGCGGCGAGATCGAGCGCCCGCCCGCCCGCGAGGCGGTTGTAGAGGGTGCCGCCTTCGACGTAGGGCATCACCAGGTAGACGGTCCCCTCGTCCTCGCCATAGTCGTAGATCGCGAGGATGTTGGGGTGATCGAGCGCCGCGACCGCGCGGGCCTCGCGTCGGAAGCGCGTCAGGAAGTCGTGTTCGTCATTCCGTTCGAGGAGTTCGGGGTTCAGCACCTTGATCGCGACCTGCCGCCCGAGGGTCAGGTCGGTGCAGAGGAAGACCCGCGCGAAGCCGCCCCGACCGATCTGTCGGTCGAGCCGGAACCGCCCTTGCAAGATATCGCCTTCGCGCATGGTGCCTTCGCCCGTATCGGTGTGCCGATCCTGCTGCCCTACCGCCCCCGGTACAGGTCACCATATCATACGGCGGCGGGCGCGATCCTATCACGCGGCGGTGTGGCCCGCCGCTGTTTCCGCGAGGTTTCGGGGCGCAGGACAAAGGGTTCTCACCGGCGTGCGGTCAGAGGGGCGCTAGCGGCCAGGGTATGCCGCTCGGTTGTTGCGAGGTGTGCGCGTGTTTAACTGGCAAGTCGCGCGATCCCGCACGCGAGGGCTTCGCCCTGCTCGGTGGTCCAGGCCACGAGGGCGTCGTACTGATCGTCATCGAGGGTGAATTTGGAGCCGCAACCGCCGCAGGTCACCACGATATAACAGTCGCCGCGACTTTCGCAGAGCTCGACGGTTTCGCCGATGTTGAGGCAGTCATCGCTACAGAGGTGGGCGACGATGTCGCGGGCTAGCGCGTCCGGGAGGATTTTCAGCGCTTCCAACATGGTCCTCTCCTTTCCTACGAGCGGTAGGGTGATTGCCAGGACGTATCCTGGCCGTGCGGAGTGGCGGCTGGTAGATCCAGTCTATACCCGATTGTCAAGCGCTGATGATGCGGACAGCTTGGCTCCGTGGATCGTTTGTCGGCGGGTATCGAGCAAAGAAGCCGCGATAAGGTCGGGGATTATCCGCCCACCCTTCCTTATAGATAGGCGAATAGAATAAATAGGCGAGGGTGAACACCGCAGCGATGGGGAGGGATCGACCACTATCCGCTTACCCGCCACCGCGCCTGCGCCAGATCCGCAGCGTCAGCAGTAACGTGGCCCTCGGCCTGGAGCTTTTCGAGGTGGGCGATGATCGTCGCCACCGCCGCCTCCCTGGATTGCGGGGCGAGCGCGGGGTAAAGTTCGGGGAGGATCGCCGCGACCGTTGTCGGCCCGCGCCCCACGATCGCCAGGATCGACCGTTCGCGCGCCGTGCGGCGTTCGAGGTATTGCCCGAAGAGGTCCGGCGGCTGGGTCAGCGCCTGGCCGTGGCCGGGGATGATCCGGCGGATGTCGCGCCCTTGCAGCAGTCGTAGCGAGGCGAAGTAGTCGCGCATCTTGCCGTGCGGGTAGAGGATCCCGACCGTGCCATGCCCCGCCACGAGATCGCCCGCCAGCAACGTTTGCGTCGTCGGCTCGTAGAACGCGATGTGGCCGGGGGTGTGGCCGGGGGTGTCCAGCACGTCCAGGTGCCCGCCAGCGACCGCCAGCGTCATCCCGCCGACCAGCGGGTGCTCGACCGTCGACCAGTCGAGGTAGTCGCGCATGACCGGCACCTCCCGCGGCCCGAGCATGATCGGGCAACCGTAGCGCCGCTGCAACGCCGGTGCGGCGACCGCGTGGTCGGGGTGGGCGTGCGTGAGGAGGATCGCCTTCACCGTCACCGCCCCGCGACCGACGAGCGCGGCCTGGATCAGCTCGACCCCCGCCTCGTCGCCCGGATCGACGATGAAGACCTCGTTCGTGCCGATGATGATCGCGTTCGTCGGCTCCTCGCTCAGCGGGCCGGTGTTCGGCACGGCGACGATTTCGAGCGCCAGCGGACGCGGCGCGGGTGTTGCTGCGGCCATCTCCCCTGCCTCGGTTATCCCATTATCGGATCACGCCGGTCACCTGATCGAGGATGGTTGAGTATTGCGGCGCGTCTGCCGACCCGCACCTATGCCGGATCGCCGAGCGGGCGGTAGATCGGCGAGTCGGGCGGGATCGCCATCAGTTCGATCGCGTTGCCGTCCGGGTCGGCGATGAACGCCAGTTGTTGCCCGGCGCGACCGGCACGCGGTGGCGCGGTGGGCGTGACGCCGAGCGTCGCCAGCCGTTCCAGCGTGGCGGCCAAATCGTCCACGAGCAGGCAGGTATGGGCATAGCCGAGCGGCGCGGATGATTCCTCCGGGCGGTTCTTGCCGCCGGGGAAGAACTCGATGAATTGTCCCGGCACCAACTCGATGTAGACGAGCTGCGGCGTCCCATCCTCGCGATTGGCGCGGAACGCCTCGCGTGCGCCAAAGGCCGCTGCGTACCACGCGATACTCGCTTCGAGGTCGCGCACGCGGAAGGCCACATGGCCCAGGCGTACCCCGGTCGCCCCGATCGTGTTGTTCATCGCCTCCCCCTCGCGCTTGTCTCGCCATTCGGCGGTGTTTGCACGGTAACACGACCGGGCGAGAGATGCCAGCGTCCCCGATCACGCCACCGCCGGTCGGCCCCCTCTTGCATCCCGGCGAGGGGGCCGGCAGCGAAACGCACCATCGCCTACCGGATGTGGGCTGGTTGTCACGCC
>DATCMP010000204.1:0-5712 GCA_036563365.1 Thermomicrobiales bacterium | reverse complement strand
TATGGGGCGACAGACGCCCGGATGGCGACCGCCGAGGAGTTGATCGGCAGCCTCGACGCGGCGGGGATCGCCGCCGCCGTGATCTGCGGGTGGCCCTGGCGCGACAATGCCCTCTGTCGCGCCCACAACGACTACCTCCTCGACGCCGCGCGCCGCTGGCCGGGTCGGCTCATCGCGCTGGCGATCGTCGCGCCGCTGGCCGGGGCCGCGGCGTTGGTGGAGGCGACGCGCGCACTCGATGCCGGCGCGGTCGGCCTCGGCGAATTGAACGCCGACGCGCAAGGGTTCGACTTCGCCACACCCGCGCCACTCGCGCCGTTGGCCGATCTGCTGATCGCGCGCGGACGACCGCTGCTGATCCACACCAGCGAGCCGGTCGGCCATCGCTACCCCGGTAAAGGGACGGCGACACCGGAGCGCCTGCTCCCGTTCCTGCGCTCCCAGCCGACGTTGCGGGTGATCGCGGCGCACTGGGGTGGCGGGCTTCCATTTTACGCGCTGATGCCGGAAGTCGCCGCGCTGACGCGCAATGTCTGGTACGACGCCGCCGCCACGACCTATCTCTACGACTTCGCGGTCTTCCGCCATGTCGCCGCCCTGGTCGGCCCCGAGCGGATCCTCTGGGGCACCGATTATCCCCTCCTCCGCCACCAGCCATTCCTGCGCCGCACGCGCGAAGTGGGGCTCGATGCGGACGCGCTGGCCGCGATCCTTGGCGCAAATGCACATGCGCTCTTCCGTCTCGGGTGGGCAGTCGGCACGGGCCGCTAAACCGATCGTGTTCAGCCGTTTCGCCCCGATGTTCGTCTCGCGATAGTAGTCACCTTTCCGTATATGAGGGCGTTTCCTGCCCTCCCTGTTCGGTACGTGTGGAGCTTGCGCGTCAACGCTTCGCCAAGGCCAGGCGAAAAGGGCTAACCGATGAGGACATTCGACCGCCGCACCGCCTGACCATCGGGGTGGTGGGGGTTGCAGTCCCCCACCCGAAAGCGCTGTTCTAATCGCATTATCCCTCGATCGTGGGACTTGCCTGGCGCGAACGAGCAAGCACTACCCAGCACGACCACCGCGAGTCCTACGCGCACGGTCAGCTTAACCGGTAACAATAGGAACAAGGAAAAACAGAGGGTCCGGCGAATTATGCCCAACGACCACGTTGTCTCCCTGGATGCCCCCCGAAAGGCCCGCGACCGGGACTAGGTCGGTACCTGGGTCCCGGCGGAGAGTCCCAAAGGGGATAGGACTAACTCCCCATATCATCCTCCTCGGTATCTTCTTACACTAAGTACACGTCAATGACCTGCATCAGCGGGGCAGTTGTCGCACCGACCGCGGAGAGATTCGCGGGGTTGATTGCGCCGAGCGTAGGCCCGTTGAAGGTCAGCGCGAAACAGACCGACGTAGCGACAAACCCGGGCGGGTTGGAAACAGCAGGGGGCACGGATGGCAATGAAGCACGCATCGAGACCGAGATGGCTTCTGCAACGCAGACCAATGGTGGAGGAGCCCACCGAGTCGGCTCGTCCACGACGTTTTCGCGGCCAGAGTATTGTCGAATTCTCGCTCGTCAGCCTGTTGCTGATGACGCTGGTCGCGGGGGTCGTGGACCTTGGCCGCGGCGTCTACAGCCGCACCACCCTCTCCAACGCCGTCCGCGAAGCCGCCCGCTACGGTGCGACCGATCCGACCAACTCCGCCGGGATTATCGCGGCGGCCAACCAGCACTCGGCGGGGATCTCGCTGGCAACGGACGATGACCTCGTCCAGTCGTTCGCTGACAACAAGGGCGTCATTCGCTGCACCGACCGCAACCTTGCCTGGTTGCCCCCTGCTCATGCAAACACCATCCTTGCCCCGGCGGCGCTCGGCCTTGGCGTCGTCGCCCCGGTAGTCGGGCAGCAACTGGTCAACGCGGCCTCGAGCGAATGTGTCAGCACCTATGCCTTCCGCGTCGATGGTGTGCAGACAACCCCGTCAGATCAGCTCCCCGCGAGCGGCTTGCAGGGCAAGACGGTGCGCGTCACCTATACCCTCTCCGGCAACTGCACCAATGTGACGACCTCGCTCGTCTCATACAAGACCGATCCAACTACGGGAGCACGGGTCTCTGTTTTTGAGAGCGCCACAGGTGGCCCATATAATTCCGCCTCCACCGATTTCCTCCAGGTGAAGGTGCCGAACGACGCGAACTATGGTTATTATGTCGAATTCCTCATAAGCGGCCAGAGCACCCCTTCGCCGACGCCAATTCCGCCAACCTCGACGGCGACCAATACGCCGACTGTCACGCCGACAGCGACGGCGACGGCAACACCGACCAACACGGCCACGCCGACCAACACGGCCACGCCCACGGCCACGCCGACTAAGACGGCCACGCCGACCAACACGGCCACGCCGACCAACACGGCCACAGCGACCCCCAATATAGGGGCGACCGCCACCTCCGTGGCGAAGACCGCCACGGCCAATGCACCAACGCCGACCAATACGGCGACCCCGAACGTGGCCGCGACCGCCACGGCCGGGGCTAAGCAAAGCGCCACGGCGTTCGTTCAGACGGCGACGGCCGGCACCAACCAGACCGCTACCTCCGCAGCCAAGACCTCCACCGCCATCACCAACCAGACCGCTACCTCCGTCGCCAAGACCGCCACCGCCAAGGCGAATCAGACGGCCACGGTCGCTGCACAATCGACAACCTCGGCCGTACAGACGGCCACAACCAGTTCTAATCAGACGGCCACGGTAGCGGCGCAAGCGACAACCTCAGCCATGCAGACGGCCACAACCAGCTACAACCAGACCGCCACAGTATTTGCCCAGTCAACGAATTCCTTCGGCAAGACGGCGACGGCCATCTCCAACCAGACGGCGACGGTGGTCGCCCAGACCGCGACGGTCGGGGCCAACCAGACCGCCACCTCGGTCGCCCAGACGGCCACCTCCATCGTCCAGACCGCCACTTCCGTCGCCCAGACCGCGACGGTCGGGGCCAACCAAACCGCGACAGCAGTCTCCGAGACCGCGACCGCGAGCGCCCCGACGCCGACGTCTTACAGCAAGATCGGAGAAGGCACGAACTTCGGAGCCGAAGTGGGTGCTGGCGGAAAGTACATCGTGCAGAGCTGCGAGAACCCGCGGGTGGGGAACTTGCTGACCGTCTGCGCCCAGTACGACTTCCAACTGGCATTACCCAGCCTGATCGGCTTCGGAAACATCCTGATGAAGGAGTGCGCCACCGTCGATATTCAGAGCGTGCCATAAAAAGGGTGCTGTGGCGGGCGGGGGCATGTCCCCGCCCGCCACAGCTCGATTTCCGTGACCAATAGGGAGTTACCAGAACGATGAGCAAAAAGCGGCGAAAACTACTGGCGATACTCCGGCGGGGGCGGCGCGGGCAGGGGATGGTCGAAATGGCCCTGCTCACGCCGTTGCTGGCGTTAATCCTGGTCGGGACGATCGACCTGGGGCGGGTCTATATCGACATGACACGGCTCAACAACGCAGTAAAAGAAGCGGCGGTGACCGGGCTCTACCAGCCGAACTTCTTGGCGGTGAAGAAGCGCGCCTACCTCGAGGTTTACGATCCCGCGTCGGACCGTGATCTGCTCGGCACACCCGACGTGCAATTCGTCGTCTACAGCTTCAATCGCTACGCCGCTGCTGACCCTACCGCCGCGATCGACTGCCGGGGCAACCCGGTGAATCTGACAATTGCCGCCTGCGCCAATCCCGGCCCCGGCGATGTGGTCGAGGTGAAGTGGGTCTACTACTTCCAGCCGATCACCAGCATGATCCTCCGGATTTTCCCCACGAACCTCCCGGTGTACAGGACTGTGAAGGCGGTGTACTGATATGCGATTTTTCCGCTCCCCGCTCCCCGCGCGCGCCTTGCAGGGTCAGACGCTGGTGCTCTTCGCCCTGATGTCCCTGACGCTGATCGCCGGTCTCGGGCTCGTCATCGATGCCGGGGTCAATTATGCCCAGCGGCGCACCATGCAGAACGCCGCCGACTCCGCCGCACTCGCGGGGACGCGGATCCTCTCGCGGCAGAATACCTACCCAGGGACGACGCGGTCGATGGTCTGGAACGCCATTCTATCGAATGCGACGGCTAACGGGGTCGCGAATGACCCGAGCCTCTTCCAATGCGTCTTCATTGATAATGACCGCGACCAATTCGGGGACTCCTGCAACACGGCAATCGATGGCGGCGGGGCGCTCAGTATCCCCTCCTATGCCTCAGGGGTGCAGGTGCGTGTGAGCGAGACCCATACCACCTTCTTTATGCGTGCGCTGGGCACGACAACCTCCGGGACCTCGGCGACCTCGATGGCACAGGTGCGGGTCATAGAATATCTGCCCGCGAGCGACTTCACCCTCGCCGTCTGCGGCGTGCAGACGGCGACGCTCGGTGGGGGCGTATCCGACATCCTGGAGACGAAGCAGATCCTGGATTGGACGAGGCCCCAGCCATCCCCGTCAGCTTCCCCGTACATGAAATGGGTCGCCACGGAGCCGACGACATCGATCAAGGAGTCGGCCTATAAATCCGATTGGAACAGCGGTAACAAATTTGACGGGGTAGGTCCGACATTCGTCCTCTACTCGCCCGATATTGCCAAGTGTGATTCCAATTTCAGCGATTGGCGCGGCGGGATCGTTCAGACCCTGGATAACAGTTTCCAGGCACCGGAAGATGGCGATGTGGACTCGCTACCGATCGTCCAGCTGAAATCCGGCGATGCCAGTGGGAATACCTTCGCGCACTCGCTCAATGGCACACTCGGCTGCCAGGGGGGGCAAACACTCGCGCAGGCGCTCCCGACCTTGTCGGCCGGGCAGACACCGACCACCAGCCAATTGCAGACGAGCGGCTGCGTCATGCTCCTGCCGATCGTCGACAACGGTGCCTTCTACGACAGTGACGATGTGGCGCATCCGTGGGCCAAATCCGGCTATCTGCGTGGCCGGCTGTGGGGGGCATTCTACGTCTTCAATGCCGGTGGCACCTATTATGGCTGGCTGATCAAGAATTACCCGATGCACGACGATGGCGCAAATTACTGGTCCAAAGATTACAAGGGGCCGATCACGGTGACACTGGTCAAGGCGGATTAGCGCCGACGCGACACGACGATGGCTTGACAGGCCGACGATGGAGGACCGATGCGCCGCTTATTACTGATCCTGACCCCGCTCTTCATTCTCGCGCTGACCGCTTGTGGCGTGACACAAAATGGGACACCCACCGCCGCTTCCAGCAATTCGGGGGTGCGCGTCCTCGCCTCCGCCGCAGGGCCGGCAGGGCCGGTCAACACCGAACCGCCGCTCCCGGAGGAGGTCCCAGCGAATGCGGTGCAAAGCTTCACGCTCGAAGAGCCGCGCCATACCGCGACGGCGAATGGCGGGATGACCGTCTCCGGCAAGATCGTCAACAACGGCGACAAGAAGGCGCAACCGACCCGCGTCATCGTCACGTTACTCGACGAAGCGGGCCAGACCGTCTCCAAAGCGTCGTTCAGCGACCCACGCTTCACCGCACTCGAGCCGGGTGCCGGGCTCACCTGGCAGGGGGAAATCCTCTTCGGGGTGAAGGAGAAGCAGCGCCTGGAATTCACGGTCGAGGGGGTCACGGAGGCTGCGGGGCAATAATCGCCACGGAACAACCAAGACGCGGGGGGCGGGATATATCCCGCCCCCCGCGTC
>DATCMP010000203.1:0-20987 GCA_036563365.1 Thermomicrobiales bacterium | reverse complement strand
CCCGAGCAGGGCCAGCGGGTAATCGAAGCGGATACTCATGCCGGTCTCTTCCTCGCTCGACCGCGCGACGGGCGGGGTCGGTTTCGCCAGAGGTCGCGCGCGAACGTCCCGATCGACCGCATCCCGCCGCGGTAGAAAATCCACCACTCGATCGACAGGATGATCAACGCCGCCAGCAGCAGTGGACGCCAGATCTCGTTGCGCGAGCGGGCGGTCGATCCCGCAGTCGTGCCCGCTGCGGTCCCGGTGATTTGCGGGGTTTGTGGAGCGATGTTCGACTCATCGACCGAGAGGAGATTAACCGTCAGGACACTGCGCTTGATCTCGCGATCCCCGACAAATTCGCGCACGGTGTACGCGCCCGGTGCATCCGTATTCGGAAAGAGGACCACGCCGCGCGCCGGGGCGAACCGGCGCTCGCGCCCGGTAGGGTCGGTGATCGTCACGCCATCGACCCCGGCGCGCGTGGTCAGCGAGACGATCTCGCCGGGGCGCACCGTCTCCGGCAGGCCGCTGCCCGCATCCGGCGCGAGCCAGCCGACCAGATTCGCCAGCAGGATCGGGTAGGCGAGGGTGAGCGGCAAGTCTGAGCGCCCGAGCGCGAAGGTCAGGACCGCCATGCGACGCCCCCCGGTTTCCCCGGCCACCAGGAGCGGTCGTCCACCGGAATCGGCCAGTACGCGCGCCCAATCCGGTCGCTCGATCGCCAGCGCCTCGGCGATCTGCGTCTTGCTCAGATCGACCCCCTTCATCAGCGAATCGTCGCGGAGTTGGCCGGTCACCGCCGGACGTTCGAGCGTCCCGGTGACGGTGATCAGGCCATTGTCCCGCGGCGGGTTGATCAGCAGGATCGGGCCGCGCAGGTCTTTCGGCGGCGTCACCCCATCGAAGATGTAGAGGTCATAGTCGCCCCCGCCGGATGGGGCGCTCGCGCCACCTTGCGCCTGCTCCACGATTAGGTTCGGTTGCAGGGCGAGGCCGCGTTGCAGGAAGGTGTTTGGGCCGACGGAGGTCAGCAACACCCGGCCTTTGTTGCCACCGGAGCGGACCCAGACGCTATTGTCGAGCGCGAGATCGTCCTGCGCGTCGATCTCGGCGCGCAAGATACCGACCGCCGACGGGAGCGCGATCGTCGAGCCCGACTCGCCGCCAGCGGGGACGGTCAGGGCGCGGGCCTCGATCAGCGTCGCGCCATCGTAGACCGAGAGGAGCGTCTTGCGCTCGGCGGTGCCGAAATTCTGGACCCGCACGAAGAGTTCGGTGCCGCTGCCGGTGCGGCGGGTCGCTGCGGCGGTGATCCCCAGGTTCTCGCTGCGACCGCCGACCCCGATGAAGCGCACCGGCGCGCGAATATCCGTGGCGCTCGGCGGGGTGAAACCGCCATCGCTGATGACGACGACGGTGGTGTCGGGCAAGCGCTCGGCGGCTGGCGCGGCGAGGGCCAGTGCCTCGTTGAAATTCGTCGTGCCGGTCCGGGCGCGGAGTCGATCGCTCGCCTCGCGCAGGGCGGCGCGATCGCCGGTCGCCGCCTGCAAGACCTCAGCGCCGGTCCCCGCCGTGATGATCGTCATCTGGCCGTTGGCTGGCAGGCTATCGATCAGCTTGCGTACCTCGCCTTTGGCCCGCTCGATCCGCGACGGTTCGACATCGGTCGCGTTCATCGAGCCCGACACGTCGACCACCGCAACGAGATTTGCGCCGAGCGGCGTCGCACCGAGCCAGAATGGTCGTGCCAGGGCGATCACGAGCGCGGCGAGCGCCAGCAATTGCAGCAGGAGCAGGAGGTTCGGTTGCAGGCGTTGCCAGGGCGCGTTCGCGCGTACGTCGCGGATCGCCTGCTCCCAGAGGAGCGTGCTCGACACTACCTGCTCGCGCCGCCGCATCCGCAGCATGTAGAGCGCGATGATCGGCACCGCCAGTGCCAGCAGCCCGAGGCCGATCGGGGCTATCGCACCCATTTGGCCGCCGATGACGAATGACGAATGACGAGTGACGAATGGGGGCGAAGCGGGCCAATGGGCATCAGTCTTTGTCCATGCGTTAACTTCGTACTATGCGCGTCGCTTTTGTAATCCATCACTGCCTTCTGACGCTGCCTTCTGATTCCGCGACCTATTCGTCACTCGTCATTCGTCACTACGTGGTCATACCGCCGCGTCGGAGGGCGTTGAGGATGACTTCGTCGAACGGCGTGCCGGTACTGACCGGGAGATAGGGCCAGCCGCGCCCGTGGCAGTGCGCGGCGAGGTCGGTCTGCCAGTTGGCGAGCCCGCGACGATAGCGCGTCAGCGCCGCTTCGTCTACGGTCAGTTCTCGGGCGAGCCCGCTCTCGCGATCGACCAGCTTGAGTTCGCCGACGAGGGTCGGGTCGAGTTCGTCCGGGGTGAGGGCGTGGATGACCCGCGGCTCGTGGCCGTGAGCGGCCAGGGCGGCCAGCCCGGCCTTGCCGCCCCCCGCGACGAGGAGGTCGGAGATCAGGAAGAGCGGGCCGGGGTTGCGGGCGCGGGCGGCGTAGGTGGCGAGGGCGCTGTCCAAATCGGTCGCCCCCATCTCGGTCGTCGTCGGCGTCGCGCCTTCCCCGAGGAAGTCGAGCAGGCGGAAGAGTGAGCGTGTCCCGCGCATCGTCGGCGCGTGGCGCTCGGCTGCGCCGCCGATCAGCGCGATCGAGACGCGGTCCAGGCCCGCCAGCGCGATATAGGCGATCGCCGCCGCCGCGCGACGGCCCCAGATCAGCTTGTTGGCGCTCTCCTCGCCCCAGTCCATCGAGGGGCTGACATCGAGCAGGACGTGGACCGTGCGATCCTCCTCCTCGACAAAAAGTTTGACGAAAGCGCGTTCGGTGCGTGCGTAAACATTCCAATCGACGCGGCGGAGATCATCGCCCGGACTGTAGAGGCGGAAGTCCGCGAACTCGACCGACTGCCCGCGTTTGGTGCTGCGCCGCTCGCCGCGCATGATCCCCGAGCGCAGCTTCCGCGCGACGATGTCCAAGCGTTCGAGCTTCCGCAAGAACGCCTCATCGAAGACCGCATCGCGGGGATGCGCCCTGGCGATCATCGGCGTGTCGCGTGGTGTATGCGGAGCAAGAGCAGTCTCCTCGTGATCATTTCTGTTTCTGCTGATTTGTCGGATCCAGGTTCGTGAAATACTGCCGGATATACTCGCGCAACTCCGGAGGGATATTCGGATCGTCGATCCCCTGCAACGCCCGATCGCGATACTGCTGGTAAACCTGATCGTAGGGGACGCCGGATGGGGTGTTGGCTCCCTGCCCCTGCGTCGTGCCTGTCGGGGGACTATCGCCACCGCCCTGGCCGGGGATCGTCTGCTGCTGGCCCGGCGCGCCGCCAGGGAGGGTCGGGGCATAGACCGGATCGTAGGGCTGGGTGCCGCCCTGGCCCGCGCCAGCGCCGCCACCCTGCCCCTGATTACTGCCTTGCCCCTGGCCTTGCCCTTGCTGTCCCTGGCCTTGTTGTCCCTGTCCGGAGCCTTGCCCCTGTTGGCCTTGCCCTTGCGCCGGCTGCCCTTGGCCCTGCCCTTGCCCGATTACCGGCGTGGCGTTCGGCGGCGGTGTTCCTTGCACGATGACCGGGGTGCCATTGATCGTCACCGGCGTCCCGTTAATCGTCACGGGCGTCCCATTGACGGTCACCGGTGTGCCGTTAATGACGACCGGAGTTCCGTTGATGGTGACTGGCGAACCACTCGGGCGACCGGGTGTGCCACCGCTTGCGATCGGCGAACCGCTGACGGCGATCGGGGTGCCGTTTGGGAGTTGCGGGGTGGCGTTCGCCGTCGTGGGCGGGATACCATTGGCAACGTCGCGTTTGATCGCATTTAAATCACCGAGAACTCCGCTGAGCGCGGTTTGCGTCGTCGCCGCTTGCCCCGTTTGCGCGATCTGGTCGGCGGCATTGTTCAGCGCGGCCTGCGCCCCGGCGATGTCGCCGCTGTCGAGGGCATCGGCGGCGTTCTGCAACTGCTGGGCGAGTTGCGGGTTCGCCGCCGCTTGCGATGCCGCCGCCTCGCGCAGCTTCTGGGCGATGGCGGCGCGGCTTGCCGGATCGAGATTCGGCAGGGTGCTGGCGAAATCTTTCAGCGCCTGGCTCGCCCCGGCGTAATCGCCCGACTGCAACTTTTGTCCGATCGGGGCGGTCGCACCAAACGCCCCGAACTCCTCGCCCAACTGTGGCAGGGCGGCGGCTTTACTGGCCGCGCCCGGATCCTGGAGTCGGCGCAACTGCGCTTCGGTTTCGGCGATTCGCGCGACCGCTTGCGCCGGATCGATCGCGCCATTGATCAGGTCTTGCTGCAACTGCGCGAGTTGTTGCTGCAGCGCCTGCTGGGTCGCCGGGTCGAGGTTGCCCCGGCTGTTGACCTGCGCCTGCACCTGGGCGACCTGGCTGGCGGCCTGCTGCACGATCTGGGCATTCGCCTGCTGCTGCTGGATGGTCGTCGTCTGGGCATTGGGCAGGATCAGCAGGCTCAGGAGCGCAACGGCGAGCCCGGCCAGCGTGTAGATTTCGTTCTGGCTCGGGTGCGGCCAACGGGTACTTTCCCCTGCCCGATCGGCAACTAATGCCGCCGTTTCGCGGAGATGCTGACCGGCGAGTGCGCTCTGCGCTTGCCCGTTCGTCAGTTCGAGGGCGGTGCTGAGCCGTTCGCGCAGGCCGAGTTCGGCATCGGCGCGCGCAGCGACCGTGCTGAGTGGTAGCGGGCGTGTGAGCGGGAAGATCGCGCCGATGACGATGCCGAGCGCGACAGCGCAGAGGACGTAGAGGAGGACTTGATCGGGCAGCCAGAGCGGGCGAACCCGCGACGTGATGCAAATAACGATCCCGATCACCAGCCCCGCGGCCAAACCATACCCCGCGCCGAAGATCGCCGCGTGCAACCGTAATCGGCGCTGCGTACCGCGCAGGAAGGTGGCGATTGTCGGCGGCAAACTAGGGGCGACCGGTTCGACGCTCACGCTTGGCTCGCCTCCTTTATTCTGGTGGTCCGGTGAATCCCACCTCGCTGGGATCTACGCGCGACTCTTCTCTCTGGTAGCAACGCCGGGCGGCGCGCAAAGTTTCTCCGATTACTGGCAATGCGTACCCCCGCTCAAGTATCCCCGCTACTGATGGCAACTTGTACACCCAATTGGTACCGATTGTACCGGATTGAGGGTACTTGTCGCCTAAAGGGCACCGGAAGGCTGTTGCTCCGACATCCAGCGGCAAGGACTTGTGTTGTCGTCGGCGATCTGCCCATCTACCGGTAGCTCGCGTCCCCCGCTGAAGTAGGTCTGGTGCAATTCATTCGTGTGCGGTTACCCCTCAACGTCGATATCCCGGGTGGCGCGTGCCGTCGACCTTAGCCTCCTTGTCCTCGCCGCTCCGGGAGCCATCCGCCCGGTGGATGGGGTGCGGGAACAACGTCCCGAGGGGGGGGAATGCGCGGGTAAGGAGGAACGCCCGCCCGGAAACAGGGAGAGAGGACTATCCTCCCATCTTTAGCCCAGCGGTGTTCGCGGCGGAACTTCCGCCACAGATGGGGCGTATAATGGGGTACGGATGACGCTACGACCGTAGTTGGTGTGCTTTGGAAGGACAAGGCGGTGTTGTGCAGCGAAGATTGACCGTACCCGCTACCCGGCCCGGCCAGTCCCGCGTCGCGAGCCGGGCGCCATCGCGGATCGCCCTGACCGCACTGGCGATCGTTGCGTTCATGTCGCTGATCCTCACCGTGCAAACGCCTACCGTGGCCGCCGCATTGGCGGTGCGGATCGCCGCGACACCGAACTTCGGCGGCAACTACGACCCCGCACAATGGGTGCCGATCACCGTCGCCCTCGCCAATGACGGCGCGGGTGCATCCGGCGAGATCATCGCCGAGGTTGCTGGTTCTACCCCGCCGTTACGCTTCAGCCAGCGGATCGAGCTACCGACCCGTTCACAGAAGGTGGTGACCCTCTACGCGCAGGTTCCCTCGCGCGTCGGCACCGTTTCCGTTCACTTCGATGCGGGGAACGAGCGCGTTGCCGCCCCGCCGATCACCCTGCGCGAGTTGAAATCCGGGCAAGGGCTGGTCGGCGTGATCGTCGATGACGCTGCGCTCGGGGCGGAGATCACGCGCGCAGTCGTCGGATCCTATGGTAGCTCCACATTCGAGGTGGTCACCATCACCCCGGACGAAATCCCGGGTAATACCTTCGGCCTCGGCTCGTTTAACGCCTTGATCGTCGGCGATGCCTCGACCGGTCGGTGGAGCGCCGAGCAGCGCACGGCGTTGGCGGACTGGGTCGCGCGCGGCGGGCAACTCGTCGCGGCGGGCGGGCCGAACTGGCGCAAGACGCTCGAAGGTCTCGGCGAGTTGCCGCCCCTGCGCCCCACCGATAGCCGGACAGTCACTGGCCTGACCGGCCTCGCCGCGCTCGGCTCGGGAAGTGGGCCGACCGGGCAGGCGATCGTGGCGACCGGCGACCTGCTGGCTGGTGCGACCCGTCTGGCCGACCAGGATGGCGCACCGCTGGTCGCCACGCGCAATTGGGGACGTGGTATCGTCACCTCGCTGGCCTTCGATCCGGGTACGAGCGCCCTGTCCAGCTGGAGCGGCGCGGGCGCTTTCTGGCAACGCCTCACCCTCGATACGCCACGGCCGGCCGGGTTGCAGGAGCCATTCGATGGCAGTTCCAGCGGGAGCAATCAGATCGCCAACGTGCTGCGCGACATTCCCGGACTGGCGTTGCCGCCCACCTGGTTGCTCGGCCTGATCTTGCTGGCCTTCATCGTCGTGGTTGGCCCGGTCAATTATCTGGTCCTGCGCGCGGTTGACCGTCGCGAGTTGGCCTGGGTGACGATCCCCTTGGTGACCATTCTTTTTGCCGGGACGATCTATCTGGTTGGCGCGACGACGAAAGGGCGCTCGATCGTGCTGAATAGCGCCTCGGTCGTGCGGATCAGCCCGGGCGTGCGTAGCGCCGAGGTCGTCGCGTTCTATGGCCTGTTCACTCCCACGCGCGGCATTCGCGATGTGACTCTCGCGGGCGAGTCGCTGGTGCAGCCGTTCTCACGCAATGGCCTCGGTGACAACGACGAACTCGGCGGTGATGTCCGCTTCGAGCAGGGGACCGCCAGCGCCGTGCGCGGGGCGTCGTTCGCCCAGTGGACGCAGCGAACGATCGCCGCGCAGAGCCGGATCGATCCGGCACCGGTCGCGGCGAAGGTCGAATTGCGCTGGGACGGGCAGAAAGTCGTCGGCACCGTCACGAACACCTCGGTGGTCGCGATCGAGGACATGCTGCTGCTGTATAACAATGCCTATCAGAGTGTCGGCTCGCTGGCACCCGGGGCGAGTATCACCGTCGATTGGCGACCGACCGCGACGCAGACGACCGGCTATAATCGAGGGCTCGGCACCGTCTACTATTTCAATGGTAACCAATACCCGAGCTATCAACCTGGGAAGATGGGCGTCAACGGGCATCGCGCGGCGGTCCTCGATGCCCTGAGCGGCGATGTCCTCGACTTCCGCCCGCGGATATACTCCGGCGGCGTGCCAACCCCCACGCCGACCGCGACCGCGACCCAGCGACCGGGTACGCCGCGCACCGGCACACCGACCGCCACCCGACGAACTCCGACCCCGACCACCCCGGCGGCCACGCCGGTGGGCGCAACGAACAGGCCGGTGCAGGTACTTTTCTGGCGGCCTGATATGCCGATCGATCTGCACGTTGCAGCGGGGGAGCGGTATACGACGACACTCGTGATTCAGGAAGTGTACCCCGGTGCGACGACGCAGAGCGCGCCTGCACCGATCGCGGCAGCGGAGAGGGAGCAATGACGCCGATCGTGGAGACGCGCGGGCTGACGAAGCGTTATGGCCCCTTCCAGGCGCTCGAAGAGTTGAACCTGTCGATCGAGCCGGGGGTGGTCTTCGGCTTCATCGGGCCGAATGGCGCTGGCAAAACGACCTCGATGCGGATCCTCGCCACGTTGCTCGAACCGACATCGGGCGAAGCCTGGGTCGGCGGCTATTCGGTGCTGCGCGAGCCGAAAAGTGTGCGCCAGGTGCTCGGCTACATGCCGGATAATTTCGGTGTCTACGATAACATGAAGGTCTGGGAATATCTGGATTTCTTCGCCGCCGCCTATGGGTTGCCGCGCGGTCGCCGCCTCGGTTTGATCGATGACCTGCTGGCGCTCGTTGATCTGACCGAGAAAAAAGAGGGCTATGTCGATGCCCTGTCGCGCGGGATGAAGCAACGCCTCTGCCTCGCGCGCACGCTGGTCCACGATCCGCAACTGCTCATCCTCGATGAGCCGGCCTCCGGGCTCGACCCGCGCGCGCGGGTCGAGTTGCGCGCGTTGTTGCGTCAGCTCGGCGCGCTCGGCAAGACGGTGATCGTCTCGTCGCATATCCTGACCGAGTTGGCCGACATCTGCGACCATGTCGGGATCATCGAGCGCGGGCGTTTGCTGGCCTCCGGATCGATCGAAGAGATGTTGCGCCAGGTGCAGACGAATCGCGTCGTGCTGGTGCGCCTGATCGCCGATGCGCGGATGAGCGACGAGGATATCGCCGCGCGCGTACGCTCAATCGGTGGCGTCCTCGGCGTCGTGGTCGAGCCGCTGGCCTCCACACCGCGCGGCGCACCCGCCGTCGTCGCGATGGAGGCGACACGGGCGCGGGCGCTCTCGCAGATCATCCCCGGCGAGGGCGCGCCACCGCCGCACCTCCAGCCGGTACCCGACGCGCTGCCAGTCGAGACGCTCGGTGTCTCGCCGGTCGAGCAGCGTCTGGCCGCTGCCGCTGCGGTCGCCCCAGCGCGGCTGGTGCGGATCGAGTTCGATGGGGATGATTACCAGCTCTATCAGCTCCTCGGCGAGTTGCTGACGCGCGGCTTACCGGTCTATGGTTTCACCGAAGAGGTCGGCGATCTCGAAGATGCTTTCATGCGGATCACGCGTGGAATGGTGGCATGAGCGACGACATCAAGGCTGATCGCATCCGCCAGCCGTTGCGTTGTCGCGCCAGTGTGAGGAGTTGCCGATGACCGCGATGGCGGCCGAAAACGCGACCCCCGCCGCGACACCGCCGCCGAGTGGTGAGCAATCGCCGGGGTGGATTCGCACCCAGGGGATGCTGGCGAAGGAGTTGCGCGGGCGGATGCGCGGCCCGCGCGCTTTCGTGGTCCTCTCCTTTTATCTGCTCTTCCTGGTCGGCTTCACGCTGCTGATCTACTTTCTGGCGAAGCTGTCCGCGACCTCGAACCCGACGACCCCGATCGGCAAGCCGGTCTTTCTGGGTCTGGTGGCGTTCCAACTCGGGTTAGTCTGCTTCCTCGCGCCATCATTCACCGCCGGGGTCATCTCCGGCGAGCGCGAGCGGCAGACCTACGATCTGCTGATGACGACGCCGCTCTCGTTGCCGCTGATTGTCGCGGCGAAACTTTTTGCGGCGTTGGCTTACGTCTTCCTGCTGATCATCGCGGCGTTGCCGTTGCTGGCGATCAGCCTCTTCCTCGGCGGCGTCGCGCCGGAAGAAGTGTTAATCGCCTTCCTGATGCTGTTTGCCTCGGCCTTGCTCTTCGGCACGATCGGCCTCTGCTTCTCAGCCTGGGTCCGCTCGACGATCGGCGCGGCGGCGCTGGCGTACGGCGCGATGCTGATCCCGGTGGTGGCGCTGCCGATCGTGGCCGCGACCGGCTTCTCGTTCCTGGCGGCGATCCTCAGCAGCAACAGTACGACCTCACCGGCCCTCGCGGCGGCGGTCTACTACATCGGCGGCTTTATCCTCTCGCTCAATCCGTTCATCGCCGGTGCGCTGACGGAGGCGATCATCGTCGCGAATAAGTCGCTCTTTTTCTTTACCCTTTCCAGCCCGTTCGGCGCGGGGAGCGGGACCGTCTTCGCGATCGGTCCGTGGCTCATTTACACCGTGATGGCGCTGCTCGGCACGGTTTTCTTCTTCCTCCTCTCCCTGCGCCTCGCCCGCCCGACGCGCGGCGGTGGCGGGCGGCGACGCGGTCCAGCGGCGCAGCCATGACCATCGGGGGACACCCGGGGAAACCTGCCATGCCGCATCCCGGCACAACGTTTCGCGAACGACTCTGGGAGTATCTGGGCCAACCGGACGAAGAGACGCCGGAACGACGACGATTGCTCTATGCGATCGTGGCCCTGCGCTTCGGGCTCGGGCTCCTCTTCCTGCTGCGTGGGTGGGAAGGCGTATTCGTTTCTTCTGCAGACTCGTTCGCGGCACGACTCGGCGATCCAGGGCGCTGGGGCCTCTCGGGTTTGGCGACCGATACGGTCCTCTTCATCCTCGGCTGCACCGAGCTCGGTATCGGCGCTCTGCTGATCTTTGGGGCGTTCACCCGCGTCAGCGCGGTGACCGGGACCGTCCTCGCGACGCTCTATCTTGGCTTCGGGCAGTTCGCGGCGACCGCCAGTTGCCCCTATCCGGGGGGCTGTATCAGGTCGCCGTTCGATGATGTGGTCGAGCGCAGCTCCCTGATTTTCGTCATCGGCGGGCTGCTGGTCCTCGTCTTCTGTGGCAGTCCGTTTCTCGGGGCCGATCGCGCGCTGGATAAGCTGGAAGAGGAGGAGCGCGATCGCGCACCCGCCCGCTTGCCACGTCTGGCGATGATGACGCCGCTCTTCCTGCGCGCGAGTTGGATTGTGGCCTCGTTGTTCCTGACCGCCTACAGCGCTGGGCTCGGTCAGCGCGCGATTATCACGGGTGAAGTGGCGAATAGCGGTTCATTCGTGCCATCGGGGATTTTCCTGGCCCTCTTGCTCATGCTCGGTTTCGGCTGGCGGATCATCCTGGTTTTCTCTGCGGCCTATCTGCTGCTGAATCTGGTCATGGCGATCAACGCGGGTGGCACCCCGCCGATCGACACCAATTGGTTGCTCGCCCCGCTCACGAACCTCACCGCTGCCTTCATTGTTGGCCCTGGCCAATGGCGCATTGCCGCCTCTGAATCGCTGGGGAGCATAACGAGTGAGGCCATACGGGTAGACGATTCACACTCGCCCTCTGCCGACAATGAGCCCGCCTGAACCGGTGTGCCCGCCGCTCAACGAGCCGTGGGCACACCGGAGCGAATGATTATTTCGCGGTTACGGCAAACGGTAGCATGGTCCCGCGCACGCGCGCCTCGTGGTCGAGGAGCCTGACTTTCAGGTGCATCCCGCCGCCGAAACCGGTCAGCGAGCCGTTCGCGCCGACGACGCGATGGCAGGGAACGACCAGCGGCAGGCGATTGGTCGCGTTGGCGCGTCCTACCGCCCGCGCCGCGCCCGGTTGGTCGAGGCGCGCCGCGATCTGGCCGTAGGTTCGTGTCTCGCCGAAGGGGATCTCGGTCAGCGCTTGCCAGACGAGTTTCTGCCACGGTGAACCGCTGAAAACCAGCGGCAGATCAAAGGTCTGGCGCTGGCCCGCGCAGTACGCCGCGAGTTGTTCGCGCGCCTGGGCGGTGCGGCGTGGATCGTGGGCGACGGTGTACCCCTCGTGGGCGAGTTCTTCTTCGAGCGAGCGCGTGTACGCGCCATCCAGGAACTTCACCCAGAGCAACGCGCCATCGGCATTGACCGCGAAGGCGAGCGGACCCGGTGCTTCGGTGATCGTGTCCGCGTAGGCGAGCCGTTCCTGTTGCATCGCGGCACCACCATGACCGAGCGCGGCGTAAAACTCGTCCGGCTTGCAGAGTTTGCAGGCGCGCAAGCCAGCGGCGCGGGCCTCGGCGATCGTCTCGTAGAAGGTGACATTCTCCGGCTTGGGCTTGCGCGGCGGGCGGCACGCTGGCAGGCAATAGATCTTCGTTGTCCGCACGCCGACGATGAACTGGCCGTTCGCGGTCTTGTCTGAACCCAGCATCCGCTCGATCATCGCCTCTCTGGTCAGTTCCATCGTGCGCCCTCCATCGTTTGCGGTCGATCAGGTGCTCAGTTTGGTATCGGGCATACGGATGTTCTAGCGGATTCGTCCGCAGCTATTCGATAGCGATCGGGGACGAGATTGAACCACAGAGCGCACAGAGCGCACAGAGGCGAAGGGAGAGGGCGACGAGATGATAAGCATACTACCGCAATGGGTGAAGCAGGGGAGAAATTGGGGCAGTGGATTGTAAGGACATGGCGGCCCTGACGCGGCTAGCCAGCTGCGCTGTGGGATTGCCAGAGGTGAAAGGTGGCGAGGCTGCGGTAGGGGCTGAAGCGGGCCATCAGGGCTAACGTCTCGCGTTTGTCGGGGCGTTTTTCGAGCGCGAAGAAGCGTTGTAGCGCCGCCGTGAGTCCGGCATCGCCCAATGGCACACAGTTGAGGAAGCCGAAGTGGCGCATCAAGATATAGTGTGCCGACCAAGGGCCGATGCCGCGCACGGCGAGCAAGGTGCGCTCGATCTGCGTGGCCGATTTATCGGCCAGCGTTGATAGCGGTAGGCTGCCATCGGCGACGGCGCGGGCGGCACCGCTGAGGTAGTCTGCCTTGGCGCGCGAAAAGCCGAGCGCGATCAGGTCGGTGGATTCCAGCGCAGCAACCGCCTCTGCGGTCGGTGGCGCATAGAGGTCCTCAGCGAACGGTACGCCGATCCGCTCGATCAGGCGGCGGCGGAGGGTGTAGGTGAACGCGAGGGTGATCTGTTGGCCGGTGATCGCCCAGACGAGCGCGTTGAACGGATCGGGGATCAGCGGCACGCGCAAGCCCCGTTGATTGGTGAGCAGCGGTGCAAGATCCGTCACTTCGGCGATCTGTGCCTCGAAGCGCATGGGATGGCCCGTCAGCCCTAATGTGCGGAGGAGTTGGTCGTGTACCTGTCCGAGCGCCTGTGGGTCGAGCGCGTGTGGGCAGACGATCTGGCATTGTGCGGTGCCAGGCGCGAAGGTGACGCGCACCAGGGTCGTGCTCTCTCCCTGTTCAGCAGTGGTGATTCGCAGAACCGTCGTGTAGGTGTTCCCCTCGACTCGCTCCGTCACACTCTGCCGATCTCGCCCGAGATAGCGCAGGATCCGCCCGGTCTGATAGTCGGACGGCAGCGTGAGCATGAATGCTTGCTGGCCGCGCAGGCGGCGGTAATCGAGCGGGGTCATCGCCGTTTGCTTGCGGAAGTTCTCGTTGAATGCGGACAGGCTCTCGAACCCGACCGCGAAGGCGATCTCCGCGATCTGCCGCGATCCTTCCAGTAGGGCTGACCGTGCCGCTGCGGTGCGGGCGCGGTTCAGCAGCGTCGCAGGGGTGGTGTGGTAATGTACCCTGATGAGTTCGTGGAGCTTGCTGGTGCCGATCGCGGCTTCTTCCGCCAGCGCGCCGACGCTGCGATATGCGCCCGGATTCTCCGCGACCCGCGCGGCCAATCGTTCGATCAGCGCTTCCTCTGCGTGGTGCCCGGCGTAGAAATCGTCCGGCTTGCAGAGTTTGCAGGGACGGAAACCCGCCGCCCGTGCTTCCTCGGTGGTGGCGTAGAAGATCACGTTCTCCGGTTTTGGCTTGCGCGAGGGGCGGCAGGTCGGGAGGCAGTAGATGCCGGTTGTGCGTACCGCGACGATGAACTGCCCGTTGGCGGTCGGGTCGGAGCCGAGCATCCGCGCGAGCATTTCCTCCCTGGTTAGCACCGTAAACCCTCCCCGTAGACACTCTGCCCAGGTCCGACACTAAAACCAGCGTGCCTGCATTAATTTAAGGAAGTTCCTGGTGATCGGGAACCCCGAAGCAGAGCCGATGACGGAATCTATACCGCAATGCGGGCACAGGGCCGTCATCTCGCCTTCTCCCTCATCCTCCCAACTATCGCCGACCCACGACTCGATCTCTTGCGCGGTAAATGTTTGGCAACAGAAGAAGCACCCGCAGAGTTCGCTGCGATACAACTCTTCGTGATTCAGTGCACAGTGCTCATGGGCGAGAGTGGTGTCTGATTTCAACGCTTCTTCCTACCTGCTGATGCCGCCCCTTACCGTAGCCCACCGATTCTACTTCCTCAACCGGATTTATCCGCCGCTATTCTCCCCAATCCGGGGTGACGTGGCGGCCATTGCTGACCGCCACGCCCGGCTCAATCCTTGTACGGATCGAGGACGTCCTCGCCCGCCATCGCCACGCCGAGAGGCGTGAGGGTGTGCAGGATGCGGATCGTATTGCTATGGAAGGCCAGCACCTCCGGCAAGCGGCGGTAGACGTGCGGGCTCTCGTCCGTGCCGCCGCCGCGCAGTTCGACGCCCAGGCCGCGCAACCAGTCGTGCATCATCGACGTGCTGATCTCGCCGGGGCGGATCTGCTGTTGCACGCGCTTACCATCGACCTTCGTCCACCGCCGCTTCCCCGCCGCGCGGGTGCGGCTCATGATCCGCCCCGCGCCATGAACCGTGCTGTGGAGCGCGAGACGCGCTTCCTCGTCCTCGACGCCCTCGACGATCACGCTGATGTCGCCCATTGAGCCGCCGATGAAGCCGCGCTGACCGGGGAAGGCCGGTGTCGCGCCTTTCCTGACGACGATGACCCGTTCGCCGTTATGCATCTCTTCCCAGGCGTAGTTGTGGTGGTTGTGGATCTCATCGACCGCCGTCGTGCCGAGGATCCCCAACACTTGCTCCACGACGAAGTCGCGGCCCGCATAGGCGTAGCGCCCGGCGAGTTGCATCGCGGCGTAGTAGTCCTGGCCGAGCGCGCCATCGAGCAGCAAGACGACCGCCGGGGCATCCATCGACTCGCCTGGTGCCTTCGCATCCCAGGCGCGATCGGCGGCGAGATTGAGGAAGCCGGTGCAGATCCGGTGGCCGAGGCCGCGGCTGCCAAAGTGGACGCCGACCCAGACCCAACCCTCCTCGTCGGTGAAAAGATCGACGTAGTGGTTGCCGCTGCCGACCGTCCCCAACTGCTCGCGCGCCTGCGCCTTCAGCTTGCCGAGCGGCGACACGTCCCGCCAAGTCGGATCATCGAAGAGCGGGTGATCGACATTCTGCCCGCTCGTCCGCCCGATCCCGAAGACGACCGTGCGCGCGATCTCGTCCATCAGCCCGCCGATGTTGTCGCGGAGATCGGCAACGCGGAGCGCGGTCTTGGCCGCCTTGTTGCCGCAGGAAATGTCGAACCCGACACCATTCGGCGAGATCGCGTTGCGGTAGGCGACGACACCACCGATGGGCATAGCGTAACCAAGGTGTCCGTCAGCCATCAGCGCCGCGCTTGCCACGCGCTCGTCGGCGGCGCAGCGGCGAATCTGCCCGAGCGTGCCCGCTTCGTGTTCGCCCCAGATCGGGATATCGTCGATGATCTCGAATTTCGTGGACATTGCTCCTCCCATACTTAACAGAGAAAGGCGGCGGTGGACTTGCCACCGCCGCCTTCACACACCACGCTCGTCGTGGGCGCTACTCGTCGTCGGGGCCGATGAAAGTCTCCTTCACGCGCTCGAAGAAGCCTTTGTTGTGTCGTTCACCATCTTTGGCCTGATGGTTGTCTTTGCCGTCGACGGTCGCCACCGCGCGCTCCTTGCGCCCGAACGAGGCTGCTAGCTGCTCGAAGAGGGCGCGCTGCTCCGCATTCAGCTTGGTCGGGATCTGCACCTTCACCGTCACGATCTGGTCGCCGCGCTCACCTCCGCGCACATCGGGCGCGCCATGACCGCGCAGGCGGAAGGTCTGTCCCGTCTGGGCACCGGCGGGGACCTTCAGCTTCGCCGGTCCATCGACCGTCGGCACCTCGATCTCGTCACCGAGGGCCGCCTGGGCGACATCAAGGGTCTGCTCGATGTGGATCTGCTTGCCCTGCCTGGTAAAGCCCTTCTTCGGGCGGATACGGATGCGGACGTAGAGGTTGCCGGGAGCCCCGCCGCGTGGTCCTGCTTCGCCCTGCCCGCTGAGGCGCAACGTCGCGTCGTCTTCGATCCCGGCCGGTACAGTCACGGTCAGGTTCGAGGTCTGCCGCACGCGGCCCTCGCCGTTACAGGTGTGGCACGGGCTGGCGATGATCACGCCCTCGCCCTGACAGCGTTCGCACGGGGCGGCGGTCATGAACTGCCCGAGGATAGTGTTCTGCACACGACGTACCTGGCCGGTGCCGCTACAGACCAGACAGGTGGATGGCTGCGTACCCGGCTCGGCGCGATTGCCGTTGCAGGTCTGGCAGGTCTGCATCCGGGTCACGTTCAGGTCGCGTGTGGCCCCGAAGATCGCCTCCTCGAAGTCGAGCGCGATCTGCGTCTGGAGATCCGCGCCGCGTGGTGGGCCGGACTGTCGCCCGCCACCACCGCCGAAAAAGCTCTCGAAAAGATCCTCGAATGGCGAACCGCTCGCGCCGCCGAATGGCGAGCCCCCGAACGGGCTGCCGCCCATCCCGGCGCTGCCATCGAATGCCGCGTGACCGTAGCGATCGTAGGCCGCTCGCTTGTCGTCGTCGGACAAGACCTCGTACGCCTCTTTGATCTCCTTGAAGCGTGCCTCGGCCCCGGCCTCTTTATTGACATCGGGATGATACTTTCGCGCCAGGCGCAGATATGCTTTCTTGATATCCGCCTTGTTAGTGGTGCGCTCGACTTCCAGCGCCGCATAGTAATCTTGTTTGGTTACCATCGGTGTTCTTTCTCGCTCGTGACGATCGCCATGACTGCCGTTATGCAGCATGGCCCACAGGCGTACCTGGGGCCGACTTCTCACTCTACCGGCAAGAAGTATAACATCCGCGATTGTGGCGCGAGAAGAGGGTTGACACGGCCAGAAGGACAGTACATCGCGATCCGTATGGTCGCTGTGGCAACATCTACGGTCGCCAGATGATCACCACCAACATCAGGATCACGCAGGACAGTAAGAAGAGTGCAGTGATCACGTAGACGATTCCGGCTAGCCTGCGTACGCGCCGATCGCCGGGTCGCGCTACGATCGGACGCGGCCCTTCCTCCGCTGCTGCTGGTGCGCCAACGAAAGCACCGCAGCGCCCACAGAAGTTGTTGCCGCGCGGATTCGCGGCGCCACAGTTCCGACAGACTTCTTCTCGTTCAGGCATGGATCTCCGTGGGGAGCGTGGGCTCGGCGACGTAGATGATTCGGGCGGTGTCGGGCGTCGGCGGGTCGAGCGTCGGTGTGAGGAACGAGCGGGTGGCGAACATTCTTAATGGTCGTAGTCCCGCAACGCGCAGTGTCCCCTCCACCTCAGCGCAAGAGTATGGCCGCTGCGGGTGCGCTTCGGTCAGCGTCTCCATACGTTCACCGACGCGCATCGTGATACCGAGCGTCGTCGTCGCGCGCTGCTGGGCAGAATCCCACGCGGTCGTCCAACTATAGGCGATGTCACCGAGATCGAACGTTTGCGGCTCGCGCGGTTCGTCGGCGTAGGCGCGGGCGGTCGTGAGATCGCAGACGAGCAACCCCTGCGGGGCGAGCGCGGCGCGGATCTGCTCGAAGGCCGTACGTAGCTCTTGCGGCTCGGTGAGATAGTTAAGACTGTCGTAGGCGCAGGTGATCAGGTCGAATGGACGGGCGAAGGCGAAGGCGCGGAGGTCGGCCCGCACGAAGCCGCAACGTACCCCCGCCCGCGCGGCTTTCGCGCGGGCGATGGTGAGCATCGGGGCGGAGCGATCGAGGCCGACGACATCCAGCCCGCGTGCCGCGAGGGTGACAACCGCATTGCCGGTGCCGCAGGCGAGATCGAGTGCGGTTCGCGGTCGGCGACCGTAGCGCGGCAGCAGCGTATCGAGCGTGAACGCGATCAGCGCCTTGCTCCACTGCCCCAGACCCTGTCGGTCATAGTAGGGGGCAATGACCGTGTAGGGATCACTCACCCGCTGGTTCCATCGCGCCGAGATAGGCCAGGACCGCCGCGCCGGTCTTGATCCCGTTGTAGAAGCGCTCGACTTCCAGGTTCTCGTTCGGGGCGTGGTTGGCCTCGTCGGCATTGGCATATGGCGTCCCGAAGGCGGGGATCCCGAGGATCTTGGTGAAGACATAATCGGGCAGGCTGCCGCCGAGCGCCGGGACGAGCAGCGGCGTTCCCTGCGCGGCGGTGATCGCGCCAATGAGCGGCGCGGTGTAGACCGACTCGATCGGCGTCTTCGACGGGTCCATCGAGCCCTGGCGCACGATCGCCACGTTCGGACCGTACTTACGAACGTGGGCTTCCACCTTGGCGAAAATTTCATCGGCGGTCTGCGCCTCGACCAGGCGGATGTCGCACTTGACGAACGCCTCGTGCGGCAGGACCGTTTTCGAGCCGGGACCGCCGTAGCCGCCGTGGAAACCATTGATCGTGAAGGTCGGCCAGGCCGACAGGCGCTCGAAGAAGCCGCGATCGGTCGGTGCGTCGAGCTCGCTGAGGTCGAGTTCGCGCTTGATCTTCGGCAGATCGACCGGCAACGCCTCAAGCGCCTCGCGCTCCAACGGGGTCAGCGGCTGCACATTGTCGTAGAAGCCGTCGATCGTCACCAGCCCCTGATCGTTCTTCATCGTGCCGAGGAGATGGATCAGGGTCCAGATCGGATTCGGGGCGATGCCGCCCCAATTCCCCGAGTGCAGGTCGTGGTTCGCGCCCCGTGCGCGCAGCTCGAACGAGAGGACGCCGCGCACACCGAAGTGGAGGGTGCCTTGCCCGCTCTCGTGTGTGGGGCCATCGGCGGTGATCACGAGGTCGGCGGCGAGCTCGTCGCGATGCTCACGGATGAACTCCGGCATCCGTGGCGAGCCGATCTCTTCCTCGCCTTCAAGGAGGACCTTGACGTTGCAGGGGAGGGTGCCGAGCACGGCCAATGTCGCCTCGATCCCGAGGATCTGCGCGAAGTGCTGGCCCTTGTTGTCCCCAACGCCGCGCGCATAGATCTTGCCGTCGCGGATCGTCGGCTCGAACGGCGGCGAGTCCCAGAGCTCCAGAGGGTCGGGCGGCTGCACGTCGTAATGCCCGTAGAGCATGACGGTCGGCGCACCGGGACGATCGTTGCGCTCGCCCAGCACCATCGGCCAGCCGGAGGTCGGGATGATCCGCGGTTCCAGGCCGAGCGGTTGCATCACCCCGGCGATATGCTCGGCGGTCTCCGCGATCCCCAGCCCGTGCGCGCTGATACTCGGCTGCCGCAGATAGGTGAAGAGGCGATCGAGATATTCCTGCCGATGGGCGTCGATATGGGCGAAGATGGCGGTCAGGTCAGGTTTAGTGGTTTGTGGGTTGGTCATGGTGTAGGGGTACTCCTTTTCGTGTGCAATGAGCGTGTAGTCAATGGAACTATTGTGGGGGGATAGATGAAGTTGGCGTCCGGTGGCTTGTGGTCCAGACCGGGATTGAATGCCCGTGACTCCGCACGGGACTTGTCTCGGCTAAGGGCTGTGGCCCCGAAGCCATGCTAGCCACGCAGGATAAATCGGCCTCTGCGGACTGGGTTCGCTGAAAGTCAGTGCTTATTCTAATCGGCACTGCGCTCCGCCCAAACTTAGTCCACTTCAGTGGACTTTGTGGCCCGTAGGCCACCTAGCCGGGGATTTCAAGCCCCGATCCACCGCCTTATCGAAGGAGATTGTTAATGTTCTTCAATTGTTTCCAGGCGCGGTTTCGACTGCCTGCTCACCCATGCTGAATCCCCCATCACCCCGGCACCCCACTCTCGTCCGATGGCCGCGCCGTGCCGCCGCTGATCCCGAGCGGGACGCCATCGGCGCGCCAGCAGGCCGCGCCGTGGAGCAGGCCGTCGGGCGTGACCTGGACGCCGTTCATGCCGCCCGCCACTTTCTCGACGATCGTGATCTGATGGCCCAGGGCGGCGAGATCGGCGCGGAGGGTGTCAAGGTTCGGGAAGTCGCTTTCGAGTTCGAGGTCGGCACCTTGCGTCCAACAGCGCGGCGCTTCGACGGCTTCTTGCAGCGTCATCCCGTGGTCGATCACGTTGATGAGCGCCTGGGCGACGGCGGCGAAGATCCGCTTGCCGCCGGGCGTGCCGACGGCCATGAACGGCGCACCGTCGCGCAGCACGATCGTGGGCGACATCGAGGAGAGGATCCGTTTGCCTCCAGCGATCGAGTTGGTACGGCCGGGGATCGGGTCCATCAGCACCATGCAATTGTCGAGCAGCATCCCCGTGCCGGGACAGGTCACCTTTGAGCCGAAGGCGCTATTGAGAGTCTGGGTCGTGCTGACGATCGTCCCTTCGTCGTCCATCACCGTCAAGTGGGTCGTGTTCGCTCCCTCGCCGCCAAGGAATTGGGCGACCGCTCTGCCCTCACCGGCGGCGTGGTCGCGCGCCTGAGCCAGGTCGATTCCGGTGCGGCGCTCGGCGGCGTACTCTTTCGAGGTCAGCCAGGCGACCGGTACATCGTTGGTCTCGGGGTCGGCCATGTAACGGCGACGATCGGCGAAGGCGATTTTCAATGCCTCGGCGAAGAGGTGCTGGTAGCCCGCCGTTCCGAACCGCAAATTATCCTGCCCGACCGCATACCCTTCGAGGATGTTGAGGATCTGGGCGATGTGTGTGCCGCCCGATGATGGGGGTGCCATCGAGATAATCTCGTACCCGCGATAGGTGGAACGTACCGGCTCGCGCTCGATGACCCGGTAGGCGGCGAGATCGGCGCGGTCGATCAGCCCGCCATTCGCCGCCATATCGTCGGCGATCGTCGCGGCCAACGCGCCGGTGTAGAGGGTTTCCGGCCCTTCCTCCGCGATTTTGCGCAGGGTGCGCGCATAGTCGGCGCGGACGATCCGTTGCCCGACCGTCGGGATCTGGCCGCCGGGCAGGAAAATCTCCGCTGAGGCGGGGAAACGCGCGAGGGCATCGCGACCGTCGGCGATCATCTGGATGAGGTAGGCGCTGGCCGGGAAGCCGTTGGCGGCGTGGCGGATCGCCGGTTCGATCAATTGTGCGAATGGGAGCCGACCGTAGCGCGCGACCGCGTGCGCCCACCCTTTCAGCGCACCCGGCACCGCGATGGCGCGATAGCCGATGTCGTTCTCGCGCCCGACCGTCTCGTAGTCGAGGCTGGTGGGGATCGGCTCGAACATATCCGGCGTGGCGCGGGCGGGGA
>DATCMP010000183.1:0-5771 GCA_036563365.1 Thermomicrobiales bacterium | reverse complement strand
CGCCACTATTGTCCGACAGGTTGCCGGATAGCGCTAGTTTGCTCCCCGGGGTGAACGGCTGCGAGAATGCGTGGTAGGGGCGGGGCACCGACCCCCCCGGTTGCGGCGGCAACCACGCTGACACCGGCTATCCCACGCGGGCGGTATTCTGGCGGGCGTGGTTGCCGTTGTTGGCGGGCGGGTCGGTGCCCCGCCCCTACCGGCGTGGGTGGTGGGCGATGGGGATGGGAATGGTATCGGCGGCGTCCGCCCCGCCCCGACCGATGCGTGGGTGGCGGCGGCAGGGGCGGTGCATACTGAATAGGGTGAGAGGATGCCCTACGATCCTGACCGGCATCACCGGCGCTCGATTCGCCTACCCGGATACGATTATTCGCGGGGCGGGGCATATTTCGTGACGATCTGTGTGCAGGGGCGGGCTTGTTCCCTCGGTGCGGTAATCGATGGCGAGATGCGGTTGAGTGAGCAGGGTGAGATCGTGGCGGGGTGCTGGGCTGCGATCACCGATCATTTCCCGAAGGTCGTGTTGGACGCCTCCGTGATTATGCCGAATCATCTTCATGGAATCGTTTTTCTCTCCGATTCTCAGATCAGCGCTGGGCGACCAACCCTGGCAAAGATCACCGGAGACTTCAAGTCGGCCTCTGCACGGCGTATCAACGCGCAGCACGGAACCGCAGGCAGCTTTTGGCAGCGAGGCTATTATGAGCATATCGTTCGCAATGAACACAGTCTGGCGCGTCTGCAAACCTACATTGCGGAGAATCCTCAACGCTGGGCGATGGATCAGTTGTATCGTGACAGCGTAAATGAAACGTAATATGATAGTGCGGTATGGTCTGCGTTTGGTTTGTTGCGTGAAGGGGTGATAATCACCGCGTTCGGGTATCCGCCCACGTCGCCGGATGATCCCCCGCCCCTACCGGTGTGGTGGCCCTGCCGCATGATCCAATGCCCGCACGTACCCTGCACAGGCGGCGGGAATAACCGCCACGGCGTGGCAGTTGTAATCTGGCGTGGCGACCGCTAGAATCGCTACACCTCGCGGCGGACATCTACACCGCTGCCGGCCCTCGTATTATGAAGGGCCATCCCCGTTCGACAGTTTGGCGACTCATCGAGACCGCGTAGCCCGTTGGGGTACGCCGAATTGCATATGCCGTCGTCAGGTCGAGAACATCGGGCTGCGCGGTCGCATTTGCGTGGAGAAACAGGATGGCTCTTCTGTTCGTACGAACACGTCCCGGTCGTGGCCTGATCGCGCGCACCCTGGCCCTGGTTGCCTTGCTCGCCCTCGCCGCCTGCGGTGGCGGTGCCGCTCCCACGGTGGTCCCTGCGGCGGTCGCAACGACCGCTCCGACCGCCGCTGCGACAAGTGCCGCGCCCACGAGTGCGGCCACCGCAGGCCGCTCCGTTGGCACTGCCACCGCTGCGGGAGTGGCCGCGACCACCACGCGCCCCGCAGCGGCCACCGCGACGCGCACCACCGGCGCGGCCTCGCCGAGCGCTGCCGCTGCGCGTAACCCGCTCGGTCTCACGCTGGGGAGCGGCAGCGCGGTCGATAATGTGCAACTGACGACGCCGATCGCGCTGACCTTCTGGCATTCGCAACCACCCGGCGTGCGCGACCAGGAGTTGCAGCGGCTGATCGCCGGGTTCCAGGCGCAATACCCGAATATCACGATTAAATCGGAGTATCAGGGCAGCACCCTCTTCAACAAGGTGCGTGCCGCCGCGAACGCCGGTGGCGCGCCGGACCTGATCACCGCCACCGAGAGCCAGAATACCGAATACCGCGCGGCCGACCTGATCGCGCCGCTAAACGACTACGCCAATTCGGCGCGCTACGGCCTGAGCGCTGCCGACCTCGCCGACTTCTACCCCGCCTACCTCGCGTCCAACCAGGCGAACGGCCAACTGCTGGCGTTGCCGTTTGCCAAGAGTGTGCTCGGGCTCTACTACAATGCGGACAAGCTGCAAGCGGCGGGCGTCGGCGTGCCGGAGACGTGGGACGACTTCGCCGCGACCTGCAAGCGGTTCACCGGCGACACCAAGGGCTACGCGATCGGGATCAGCGCCTCGACCTTCATGGCGATGGTCTACTCGCGCGGCGGCAGCGTCATCAACGAGGGGCAGACGGCCTGGACGTTTAACGGGCAGGCGGGGCAAGACCAACTGGCGCTGCTGCAAAGTCTGATCGCCAGCGGTTGCGCCTATCTCGTCGAGAAGCAGTTCGCCGACCAGAGCGATTTCGGCGCGGGGCGCGCGGTCTTCACGATCGACGCCAGCAGTGGCTTCAGCTACTACCGTGACCTCGTCGCGGGGGGCGGGAAGTTTAATTGGGGCGTAGCTGCCTTGCCACACGCGACCGGCGCGGCCCCGGCTACGACCCTCTCCGGCAGCAACCTGACGATCCTCCGTTCCACCCCCGAGCGTCAGTTGGCGACCTGGCTTTTCATCAAATACGCCACCTCGCGCGATGCCACGGCGGGCTGGGCGGCGGCGACCGGCTATCTGCCGGTGCGACAGTCCGCGCTCGACACCCCCGCGATGGTCAGTCAACTGACCGCGCAGCCCGCCTATCGCGTGGCCGCCACGCTCCTGCCGCCGACCGCGCGCCCCGAGCCCGCGGTGCGCGGCACGACCGAGACGCGCAAATTCATCGAGGATGCCGTGTTCATCGCCGTCACTGATCCGCGCCGCGCGCCCCGCGAGTTGCTGGATGATGCGGTCAGGCAGGGGAACGCCGCGCTGGTGCAGCGGTAGGGCGGGGATTCCTTCAGCAACCACCTTCAGGGGCAAGAGGGGGGGCGGGCCAGATGGCCCGCCCCCCTCAGTTCCTCCGTTCAGTGATGGTCGCGGTTACGGGATGTTGTCGGCGCTGAACTCGGCGCTGAACGCCTGGTAGAGGACCTGGATGATGAAGCGGCGGGACGCCGCGCCATTCGGATCGGGGAAGGTGCCGTCGTTCGCCTGACCGGGGATAGCGCCGGCGTTGGCGCGATAGGTGGCGAGATCGCTGCGCTGCGTGCCGCTGTCGGCCACATTGGTGTACTGTCCGGCCGGGGCGGCTACACGGTCCCAGAACCCGGTGGGGCGCAGGTCGGGGGTCTTGGTGAAGGCGCGGGCGACGATGCTCACCACCTGAACGCGGCTGACATTGTCGCGCGGCAGGTAGCACGGGGCAGTCGTCCCGGCGCTCTCGCAGGTCGCCTCATCGGTGTAGCCGCCGACCACGCCATAGTCGGCCAGCGCAGCGACGTTGTTCCAGAGCTCGTCATCGACGCAGTTCTGACCCTGTGGATCGCACTTGTCTGGGAAGGTGTTGCGGTGGAACTCATCGTCCCAGCCGAAGGTGCGGGCGATGAACGCGGCCACTTCGGCACGCTTCACGTTGGCGTTCGGCTGGAACTGGCCGGAACCGTTGACGCCGTTCGGATTGACGATCCCGAGCGCGGCCAGGAAGGTAATCGCCTGATAGTCCTGATCGCTCGTCGGCACGTCAGTGAAGTTCGGGCGGGCGGCGAAGGTTGCCACCAGGGCGCGATCGCCATCGACGGTGAAGGTCAGCGGGTTGGCATAGCTGACGTAGGTGCCGTTGAGGGTCCAGCCGAGGAAGATCTGGTTCGCCCCCGGCGTGGCGGTGTAGGTCGCCTCGCTCCCGGCGGGATAATTGGTCGTGCCAGCCGGGCTGACCGTGCCATTGCCGCTGGTGGTGGCGACCACCGTGTAGGAATTGCTGGGACCGGTAGTCCCGGTGATGACGATCAGGTTGAAGGTCTGCGGGGCGCTGATGTCCACGCCACCATTGGCTGTGCCGCCGTTATCCTGGAGGCGGACCGTCGCGACCGCCGACCCGTTGGCCCCGGATGCGGGGGTGTAGGTCAAGGTGCCATCGGGGCTGATGGCGGGCTGCGCCGCGAAGAGGCCGGGGTTATCGTTCGTGACGATGAAGGTGAGCGCCTGGCCCGCCTCATCGGCCGGGCCTGGGGAGATGTTCGTTGCCCAGTTCGGGACGGTTCGCGGGTTCGTGTTCCCGACAGCCGCTTGATCCGGCCCGCGGTTGAAGGAGGGCGCGTCGTTGGCTTCGGCCTGGACACAGTTGGAGAACTCGGAGGTGTCTCCACCCGGGGCGCCATCGTTGCTCGTCGCGGTGGCGGTGACCGCCTGCCCCTTCATCAGCGGGCTAATCGGGAAATCGATCGCGTAGTTGCCATTCGCGTCGGTCGTGGCCGAGAGCGTACCGATGGGCGTTCGCCCCTGGCCGAAGGCCGGTGCTGCCGGACAGCCCACGGGGTTGCTGAAGAACTCCAGGCGGAAGGTCGTTGCCGGGGTGCTGTTGAGGCTGCCGATGATCCGCGACCCACTATCCTGGGGCACCGCCGTCAGGACCGGCGCGTTTTGGCCGTTGTTCGCCCCCATGTCCCCATCCTGCGGGTCGTTCGGAAGCGGCCCCGCCACGCTGGGCTCGAGATCGATGCCGAGGCCGACGTTGCTGTAGATGGAATTGCCCAGGATGCGCGTGCCGGTAATCGGCGTAATTACCGCGATCCCCGCGCCACCATTGTTAGCGATGATGTTGCCATCGCCCGGTCCGCCACCACCGATAAGGTTATTGCTGTCGCTGATTTCGTTGTTGCCGTCATCAACACGGATGCCGCTGCCGGCATTCCCGCGCGGCGTGACGCCATCGAGGTCTGTGCCGATGCGGTTGCCCCACACGAAGTTACCGGTGGTGCCCAAGTAGATACCGACTGTGCCATTGCCGGAGATGACGTTGCCGGAGACGACGTTATTATCACCCCCGCCGATACGGATACCCGCGTCGTCGTTCCCCACGATGACATTACCCGACAGCGTGTTGACACCGGTATTCGTGCCTCTGCGGGGATCGGTCACATGGATCCCGTAACGGTAGAAGGCGGTGACGGTCAGCGCCCGTACCGTACTTCCGCCAGCGCGGATGCTCAAGCCATCCCGAGCATCGCCGTTGTTGCCGCCTCCGCGGAGCTCGACAAGGGGCGTACCAGCATAACCCGGCTGTGTCGTCCCATCGATGAACGCCGCTTCGGTGATATCGGGCAGATCGTCGTTCAGCGTAATCGTCACCGGGCCGGTCCCGATGGCGAAGGTGATGGTATCCAGCCCGACCGTGCCGGAAACACAACCATCGTATGCAGTGTTGTTGTTGGCAGACTCGATCGCCTCCCGTAGCGAGCAGTTGGCGTTCGTCTCAAAATCGTCAGATGTAGTGTTCACGGTGATAGTGGCCCCACGCGCCACCGGGGTGAGTGCGAGCGATCCGCTGAGCAGCGAGAGGAGCAGCGCCAGGGCGACCACCCAGCGCCACCAGATCCCCTCCCGGTGCCACCGTGCGAACGAAGACTGCGCTAGACCGCGCGTAGGCCCGAGGTCCCTGTCGCCGTGCATGCCCTTCCCTCCTTGGACTTGAGCATCTAGAGTCGAGGCTCATGCCACAACTCTCCCGCAGGCCCGCTGGACGTGATCCACATAGATGGATCCCTAGTCCTTGTGACCGTGTCGAGCTGGTTTTGCAGAGGGAAGGAGAGCGTGATCCGGGATGTTTGGTCCCCCGCTGTTAATTTACAGTTGCTATTTTCTTAGCACAATAGTGGGTCGGTTGGCATGCTCATCGCCATTGCGCGGCCCGCGCGATACGTCGGCGAATGGGGCGGTGGGTGTGCGCGCCGGAGCCGCCGAGGGCGTGGCGGCGTTGCCGGGCGCGGTCCCGCCGCGCCGCGCGCTGGCCG
>DATCMP010000173.1:0-7510 GCA_036563365.1 Thermomicrobiales bacterium | reverse complement strand
GTGCTCATGCTCCCTCCCCAACCAGGCGCAGGCCGACCAGCAAACGCGCCTGGAAACTCACGAAAGCGATCAACTGGGAGATGGTGACGATGTCGCGCGGGGTGAAGCCCGCCGCTTTCAGCGCAGCGATGTTGTCCGGTGTGGCCGCACCGGGCGTATTCGCCAGGATATCGGCGTGGCGCAGCAGCGCGACTTCGCGCGGCGTCAGACCCGCGGCGTCCGGTCCCTGCTCGAACGCGGCGATCGTCGCGGCGTCCTCGCCCTGGGTGGCCAGGCGCTCGCGGTGCCAGGCGACTAGTTCCGGGCTCGGGGTCAGCACCGCGACCCGCAGCGCGAGGCCGTCACGCTCCCGATGGCTGACGCCGCCCAGGTCTTCCGGCTCGAACAGCGCGTCGTGGCTGCCCTGGGTCGCCTTCACCAGCACCGGTCGCTCGGCGCGCAATTGCGCCAGCTTCGAGCCCGGCGTGATCCCGGCCAGCCGATCGATCACATCGGTCGTGTCCGCCGCCTGTGCGGTCGCGGTGCTTGCGCCTTCTTGGGTCATGATGTCTCCTCCTTGATATGCCAATCGAGATACTCGTTGGTGGTTGATCGAGACTGACCGACAGATTGCAGATAATGGATCATCACTCATCACGCTGCTGTAGGGATCATGCCGAAACGATCGGACCAGCGCAACCGTATCAGACGCTCCGCCCGGCCCCGACCGTTGGACAGCGGCTATAAGAAAACCCCCATCGGTTTGATGAGGGTGGTTTTGACGCAATGGGACACGCGGTCTGTGCGCCGCCACCTCTCATCTCCCAGTCTACGCTGCCGGAGTTAGCACCTGCCCGCCGTGACGGGGGGTTGCTGGGGCTTCAGCGGGCCGGTCCCTCTGCCCCTCTGGATAAGAGTGGAGTCGTATGCGGTTGTGAGTTAATACTAAGTTGCTTTATCGAGATTGTCAAGTATCCACGTTCGGTCAATTGGCCTGGCCTCCCCATCTGTCGGCTCTCTCGATGTGGGCGACAACGCTCCCGACCCGCCGAATATTTCGGGTCGGGAGCGTGGGTTTCTGAGGATGGTTGGAGAGGAGATAGCTTCCGGTGGCGGTAGCCTGGGCGTTCGCCCGCCCCGAGACAAAGACGGTGACGAGTGCGTGCCGAAGCGATCAGGAGGGCTTGTGCGTCAGTCGATCTCCGGTGCCGCCGGTTCGGCTTCGAGTCGCAGCCAGCCGCGAATCCGCTCCGCCATCCGGCTATCGGTTTCCGTGTCGAGTTGTTTCGCGACCGTCGACCACGTCCCCCGCGACGATTGATAGATCGACTGGCGACCATCGACGTGGACGAATGCCACGTACTCGTCGGCCAACAGCGCCCACCAGTCATAGACCTCGCCGAGCGCGTGGCCCCCGGTGTGGAGGTGCAACGGGTGCATCGTACCCTCGGCGAACTCCGCATCGACAAAGACCTCGCGCAACGCTTCGAGTTGTGGGTAGGTTCGCAGCAGATCGGCGACCGAGCCGTAGATGCGGGGATACTCCGTCGCCAGGGTATGCCAGCAGGTTGTATGGTCGTCCTCGGTCAGGCCGATCGCCGGTAGATGTGCCTCGATCGCCGCCAGGGCTGCCGCGGGATCGTCCGCGAGCAACGGGCCGAGCGCGACTGCGGTGCTGCCATCATTGTGCAGGAGGCGCGGGGCACCCTCGCCGCGCAAGGAGAGCTGGCCGAACTCATCGGCTGAGACGCCGGCGCACCCCTGGCAGCTCACGCGGCGGGTGAGGAGGAACCGATCCCAACCGTGTTCCGGGTGTTGCACCGGCAGGGCATCGATCGCGGAATCGATGTAACGCAGCCCCACGATGGTGGCGGCGATAGACCAGGCGGCGGCGCGCACCCAGCGCCGCTCATCCTCGGCTGTGGCGACGGGAGCATCGGGCGGCAGGGTTGCGAGCCGATCCAGTAATGTTGCGCGGTCCACGCTCACCCCTCCTGATTGTTTCAACTGATGGTGTTGCCCATCCACGCAGAAGTATCGCGCCACGAGGGGGATAAGCCCTGGTGCATTATCGCGGAAGTCGTGCCGACCTGTTGCGATGATGCACCGAGCGTAACGACAGTTCGTGTGCCGTCGGTGCCTTTCGCGCTTCGTGGTGACAGTACACAGGAAGGCCAAGGGTCGGCGACCGACCGCGTGCTCAACACGTTTGCCTCGGACTGAAGGGAAAATTGATAGACTGCAAAAAAGCGTGTGCACGCCTCGCCAGCGAGTGAGGCCGGGCAGGGATCATTGGGCATGTCGCTCGCTGCGCCTGGGTCGTATCGACGGCTGGGGGGCCCGGCCATCATCGGCGCGTGATTGGGGCATTGAAGGAGTGTGATCATGCGCGAGAGTAGGTTACGGGTCGGTGTGCTCGGTGCTGGGAAATGGGCAGAGTCGGCGCATATCCCCGACTGGCAGCGCGACCCGCGCTGCGAAGTTGTCGCCATCGCCGACCCGATCGCTGAGCGGGCGCGTGACTTCTCGCGGCAGTTCGCTATCCCCGTCGGGACCGATGATTCGCAGGCGGTGATCAACGATCCCGCGATCGATGTGATCGACATCGTCACGCCGTCGCACACCCATCACGAACTGGCCGCGGCGGCGATCGCGGTCGGGAAGCACGTCCTCTGCGAAAAGCCGGTCGCCTTCGACTTTCGGCAGACCGCCGCCCTGGCGAAGCTGGCGCGGGACAAAGGGCGGAAGACGAAGCTCGGCTTCACCTTCCGCTATAGCCCCGGCGTGCAATACGCGAAGTCGCTGATCGATGAGGGGTTTATCGGCCAGCCGTTCATCTTCAACGGCTACGAGCAGAATTCGCAGTGGCTCGATCCCCAGGAGCCGCTGCGCCAGGTCGATCCGTACGCCGACCAGTCGCGGTTGCAAACGTCGTCGCTCGAAGGCTATGGCGGACCGATCATCGACATCGGCCACTGGTGGGTCGGGGCCGACTATACGCGCGTCGTCGGCACGATGCGGAACTTCATCCCGGAGCGGATGGTGCGCGCGACCGGCACGATGATGCGGATCAATATCGATGACGGCGATATCTACCTCTGCGAGTACGCTAACGGCGCAATCGGCTCCATCCAGACCAGCTTCGTCACGGTCGGCAACTATCCGGGGATCGAGGCGCGGATCTACGGCGAGAAGGGGGCGATCATCTGTCGCCTGGTCGAGGAGTTCGGCGTCGCCGAGACGATCAAAATCGCCACGCCCGACTCCGTCGAGTTCAAGGAGATGGCGATCCCGCAGCGCTTCTATCCCACCGGCGGTCACCCGCGCGAATCGTGGCGCTCCCTCTTCTATGCCAACCTGATCAAAGATTTTATCGACGAGATCCAGTCCGGCGACGACCGGAATCAGGGCAATTTCGATGATGGGGCCTGGGTTCAGGAGGCGATCAATGCGGTGGAACTCTCCTTCCACGAGCGTCGTTGGGTCGATCTGCCCCTCGATGGTGGAAGCGCGCCGCGCCGCGTCGATGCGCCAACCGGTACGACGCAGCAGGGGACCGCGGAGTGAGCGCGACGGCAGCGGCATCAGGTGACGAGAGGGCCGATCCCACGGTTGCCTGGCTCGATGATTTCTTCGCGCTCTACTACCGGACGCGGCCCGTCAACGCGACGTTCATCGGTGTCCACGACTACGATCACCTGTTGCCGGATGCCTCGGCGGCGGGGCTTGCCGCGACCGCGGCGGCTGAAGAGGCGTTGCTACAGCGAGTCGCCGCCTTGCCCGATGACACGGCTGACGCTCCTGTCGCGCTCGATCGTCGCCTCGCCGCCGGGCATCTGCTGATCCAGCGTTGGGAGCGCGACTCCGGCCACGGCTGGTGGGGCAATCCATGCTGGTACACCGGCGAAGCGGTCTTCGGAACGATCGCGCTCTTCCTACGGCCATTCGCGCCGCTGGGGGAGCGTGTCCGGGCGGCGATCGCGCGGCTCGATGCCGTACCGGCGTTGCTGGCCCAGGGGCGGGCAAATCTCCGACATTCTCCCGCCGCCTGGATCGAGCGCGCGATCGATGAGTGCGACGGCGCACTGGCATTTTGTCGCGGCGGGGTCACGCTGTTGAGCGCCGATGCCGGTTCCGCCGCCCCGCAACTACGCGCGGCGGCGGAGCGTGCGGCGGCGGCATTCGCCGACTTTCAGGGCTGGTTGCGAAATGATCTCAGCTTAACAGCGACCGTTGACTATGCCTGCGGTGTCGAGGCGCTGGATCTGCTGATCCGGGAAGGGCATTACCTGACACAGGATGCCGCCGCGATCGAGCGGTACGCGACCGAAGAGTTCGCCCGGCTCGAAGCCGAGCTAGCGGCGGGGGCGGCTGAATTTGGCGCGCGGTCACCCGCAGAGGCACTGGCAGGGCTATCCGATTTGCACCCGAGCGCCGGACGCTTTCTCGCGCGCTTCAGCGAGGTCTGGGACGAGAGCAAAGCGTTCGCCGAGTCCCACGGGTTGGTGTCCTGGCCGGACTATCCGCTGCGTTATGTGCCGCAGCCCGCCTGGGCGCGCGAGGCCGTACCGCATCTGTATTTCCTGCCGTACCGTGCGCCCGCCCCATTCGATCGGGCCCCGGTGGTCGAGTATCTGGGGCCGCCGCTCGATCTTACGCTGTCGCCGGAAGAGCAAGAGCGTCGTTTGCGGGCGGTGAACGACAGCGTGATCAAGGCGAATCACGTCGTGCATCATGGTGGGATCGGGCATCAGATCCAGAACTGGCACGCCTTCCGCGCCGCCTCGCGGATCGGGCAGATCGCCGCGACCGACTGCGCGCAGCGGATCGCCCTTTTCTGCGGCGGCACGATGGCCGAGGGCTGGGCCTGCTACGTGACCGATCTGATGGCAACCGAGGGGTTCATGACGCCGCTCGAACGGTACGCGCAACGGCATGGCCGTTTGCGGATGGCCGCGCGGGCGCTCTGCGACATCCGCGTGCATCGCGGCGACTGGAGCCTTGACGAAGTCGCCGCCTTTTACCACCAGCGCGTCGGGGTGCCCGCCGAGGCGGCCCATGCCGAGGCGGTCAAGAACAGCATGTTCCCCGGCGCGGCGCTGATGTACCTCGTCGGGACCGATACGATTACGGCGTTGCGGCGCGATCTGGCCGCGCGCGCTGGTGCCGTGTTTGATCTCCGCCGCTTCCATGATCGCTTGTTGTCCTTCGGCTCGGTGCCGGTGGCGCTGATCGCCGCAGCCATGCGCGAGGAGGGGAACAGCAGCGCTTTCTGATCGTGCGCTGTGCCTCAGTGCTGCAACCCTGGCCTACGGGGAAGACCTGACCTGCGTCCTGCTCGGCCTGGACCGCTGCACCGCCAGTTGCGCTCATTGAGCGCCTATTCTTTGCAATTTCTTGGCTTTCCGTAAAAAGCTTCACCAATCCTTCATCTTCGGGTGGCCTAACCTTCAAAACTGACTCCTACAATGAAGTTTGGAAAGATGGATGAGCCCCGAGTGTGTGGTTGACGAGGGGCGTTGCTCCCTCGGTGCGTGACCCTGTCCTGGATAAGGAGTCATCGATGAGTGATTACGTCGAAGATCCCGCTGCTGGCCGTCCCTCCAGCGCGCCGTTGATGCAGCGGGTCGGCGCTGCATTCGGCGGCGCATTCGGTCGTCCCAACACCCGCCCTATCGCCACCGCGCGGGCGCAGACCGGGCCGCATTTCATGCGTTGGGAACGATTGGCGTTGGCGGGGATTCTAACCTTTTCCGCCGCGCTCAATCTCTATGGTCTGGCGAATGAGGGCTACGCGAATACCTATTACGCCGCCGCCGTGCGTAGCATGATGGAAAGCTGGCACAACTTCTTCTTCGTTTCGTTCGATCCGGGCGGTTTCGTCACGGTGGACAAGCCGCCGCTGGGCTTCATGATCCAGACGATCAGCGCCAAGATATTCGGTTTCCACGGTTGGAGTATCCTGCTACCACAGGCACTCGCCGGGATCGCCTCGGTCGCCCTGCTCTACCATCTGGTGCGACGCACCTGGGGGCCGACCGCCGGGTTGATCGCCGCGATCGCCCTCGCCGTCACCCCGATCAGCGTCGTCACGAACCGCAACAATACGATCGATAGCCTGCTGGCCCTCACCAGCCTCGGCGCGGTCTGGGCGGTGACGAAGGCGATCGAGAGTGTGCGCCACCCGCTACGCTGGCTCCTGCTGGCCGCCACCTTCGTCGGGCTCGGCTTTAACATCAAGATGCTCGAAGCCTTTCTCGTCTTGCCCGCCCTCTGGCTCGCCTACCTCATCGCCTCGCGCGTGCGGTTGTTCCCTCGGCTCGGCCACCTCATCTTGGCGACGTTTGTCGTCGGCGTCGTGTCGCTCTCCTGGGCGGTCACGGTTGATCTGACCCCCGCCTCGCAACGCCCCTACATCGGTTCGAGTCAGACGAACAGCGTCCTCGAATTGGCGCTCGGCTACAACGGCCTCCAGCGTTTGCTCGGTCGCAACGGCAGCCTCGACACCTTGCTCGACACGTCGGCGACCGGTGGGATGATGGGCGGTGGCGGTGGTGGGATCGGTGGAGTCAGTGAGAACGGCGCGAAAGGTGCTCTGCGCCTGCTGAACGAGCAGCTTGGCGGCCAGATCGGCTGGCTCGTCCCGGTGGCCATCGTCGGTTTGTTCGCCGCCGCCTGGGCCGTGCGCCCGCGCCGCTTGCGCTTCTGGCGCTTCGCAATCAATCCCAACGGTGCCGGGCTGCTCCGTCGGCGGCGGGCCTCCTACGTCATCTGGGGAACATGGTTCCTGACGATGGGCGTATTCTTCAGTATCGCGGGCTTCTACCATCGCTATTACCTGACGATGCTCTCCCCCGGCGTGGCCGCGCTGGCCGGTATCGGTGTGGCAACGCTCTGGGCGACGTGGCGGATGCGCGGCTGGCGCGGCTGGCCCTTCTGGGCCTTGCCGGTGGCGCTCGTCGGTACGGCGCTGACGCAACGTCAGATCCTCACCGCGTATCTCGAGTGGAGTACTCGACTCACTCCGGCCATCCTGATGGTGAGTGTCGTGGCTGCGTTTAGCTTCGTCGTCGCGCGACTCCTGCCGCGGCGCAATGGATGCCCGGCGCTGATCGCCACGATGTCGGTGCGGTTCGCGCTGGCCGGCGGTATCCTCGCCCTCCTGATCGCGCCGACGGCCTGGTCCGTTATCTCCATGCAGGCCGCCGATAGGGGGCGATCATCTTCGCTGCCGGTCGCCGGACCGGCCACGGTGGGGGGGATGTTCGGCGACGGTGCGCCGGGTCAGGCTCGTGGCACAAGTCCAGGCTTTGCCGGTGCGCTGCCGAATGGCGGCCAGGATCGCCGCGCTACCGCTGGGCAGACGGCGCGTGGTGACTATGTGTCCGATCAGGGTGGGACGCCAGGGCAACCGCCGATTGGTATGGCTCCTGGTGGAACCCAGACTGGCGGTTTTGGTGGCGGTCGTGAACAGGTTAGCAACGAACTGCAAAACTGGCTTGTCGCCCATCGCGGGAATGCGGAGTACATC
>DATCMP010000165.1:0-7465 GCA_036563365.1 Thermomicrobiales bacterium | reverse complement strand
ATCAGCACTGCTCTCTCTCACGACTCACGACCCCCGACTCACGACTCCCCCGGACGGGGGCCAGATGTCGACCGGGGACGCGCGTCCCGATCTGATCGTGTTTTATGGGCATGGTGGCACGAGCGAACCGGAGCAATTGGTTGCCGGGGCGCAGCAGGTTTCGGTGCGGCAACTGCTGACCGATGCCGAGCTTTCGGGCAGCTTTCGACGACTTGCCCTCGTCACCAACGATGCACCCCTGGGGGCATCGCTGGCGGCGGCGTTGCCGGCGCTGGTCGTCGTGCCAACCGGGGCGACGATCATCTTCGGTGAGCAGTTGCGGGCTGTCGTCCAGCAACTCGATTCGACGGCGGTTGTCTATATCGGCGGGGGCGGCGCGCCGCTGCTCGAAATGGAAGGGCTACGCCGCCTCACCGCGACGATTGACACCGCCGGGCGGGTGGCCGCGAACAACTTCTTGTCGTCCGATTGGGTTGCCTTCCGCCCGGCGAACGCGTTGCTTTCGACCGCGCCGATCCTCACCGATAATGATCTTGCCTGGCGGCTGCATCACGACGCGGGATTGGAGCGCGTGACGTCCGAGCAGATGCTCGTCAACACCCTCGATATCGATACCCCCACCGATCTCGCGCTGTTAGCGCTGGCGCACGATGTGCCGCCCCTGCTCCGCGCCTATCTCGATCGGCATGCCCCGGCGTTTCCCGCGCTCATGGCGGTCGAAGCGGTCATGGGCGATCCGTATCGGACGCTGATCATCGCCGGTCGGCTCAACACCGCCATCTGGGCGAAGGTCGAGCGCGAGGTCTCGTTCCTCAAGCGCCTGTTCATCGAGGAACGCGGGATGCGCGCGAGCGGGCGACAGGCGCGCGAAGAGGTGCGGACCCTGCTGGCGACCCTCCTGCTGGAGGTAGGCCCGACGCGGTTCTTCGCGATCATGGCGGGGCTCGGCGATGCGCTCGTCTTCGACACGCGGCCACTCTTCGCGCACCTCGTGCCGCACCTCTCCACCGCCGACCGGTTCGCCTCCGATCTCCTGCGCCCGGACCTGATCGCCGATCCGCTCGTGCGCGATTTCACCGCCGCCGCGCGAGATGCCGCTTTGCCGGTACTATTGGGGGGGCACGCGCTGGTCACCGGTGGCCTGTGGCTCCTGGCGAGTCGCGTGCGCGCGGCAAAGGCGAGCACGACTCTCGGCCTCGGCTGAGGTTAAGTGCGTGCCAGGACCGCGACGCGGAATACCGCCACGACTTCGGCGTTATTAAGGCGGCGCATTTCCAGCATGTTGAAATGCAGCAAGCCTGCGCCGTGAATTATCCCGCGTTGCAAACGGCGGGACTGTGGAGGGCGAGTCAATGGGTTTCGACAATGGCCGAGGGACCGGCGATTTCGGCAACATACGACGTGTCGCGATGATCAGTATGCACACCTCCCCGATCGCGACACTCGGGGCCAAAGATGCCGGGGGCATGAACGTGTACGTCCGTGAACTTAGTCGCCAGCTTGGCCGACAGGGTGTCGCGGTCGATATTTTTACGCGGCGCAATGATAGCACTACCCCCGATGTCGTCGAGCCGTTCGAGAATGTGCGGGTTGTCACTATCACTGCCGGGCCGCCAGCGACGGTGCCGAAAGAAGCGCTGTTCGCCTATTTGGGTGAGTTCGCCTCGGAGATGGCCCTCTTCGGCCTCCGTGATGGTGTCAGCTACGACGTGATCCACGCCCATTACTGGCTCTCCGGTATGGCCGCGCTGTTATTACGCCGCTATTGGGACGCGCCGATCGTGCAGATGTTCCACACCCTCGCCGCGCTGAAGAAAGAGGCGGCGAAAGGTGCCGCCGATGGGCAGGAGCCGCCGCTGCGGATCGAGAGCGAGCGGCAATTGATCTCGCGCGTCGATGCGATCGTGGCGGGCAATGCCCGCGAACGCGCCGAGATGACCTGGTGGTATGGACAGTGCTCGTCCAAAATCCAGACGATCCCGTGCGGTATCGACCTGGAGCAGTTCTTCCCGCGGGATCGCGCCGCCGCCCGTGCCGAACTCGGCCTCGGCTCGGCCCCGATCCTGCTTTTCGTCGGGCGGATCGATCCGGTCAAGGGGATCGACTTCCTGATCGAGGGCTACGCCGGTTTGCGCGCGGGCTGGTCCGGGGCGGAAGCGCCGCAGCTGGTGATCGTCGGCGGTGAGCTTATCGACGGCGAACTCGGCCCGGATCTGGCGCGTGTGCGCGACCAGGCGGCGAGGTATGGCGTCGCCGATGGGCTGATCTTCCGTGGGCCGCAATCGCATGAGCGGCTGGCACGCTATTACGCCGCCACCGATCTGACGGTTGTGCCCTCGCGCTATGAGTCATTTGGTCTCGTGGCGATCGAGTCGATGGCTTGCGGCACGCCGGTCGTCGCCTCGCGCGCCGGTGGCCTGGCCTATACCGTCGAGGAAGGGCGCAACGGCCTCCTCGTCCCCTATGGTGACCCCCCGGCCCTGACCAATGCCCTCGATCGAGCGCTGCGCGATGACGTGTTGTATCAGCGCATGAGTATCGGCGCGTTCGCCACGGCACAAGCATATAGCTGGGCCGACGTCGCCACGCGGGTTCTGACGCTCTACCGCGAGACGAACGCCGCGCGACAGACGGCATTGGCCTCACTCCCGGCGATTGCTGCGGGCGATTAAGGGCAGCCGGTGATGATTGACGGACGGCGGCGCGGAATGCTGAACGGGTTGAGTAGCGCGTGAAAGACCGCTTTGTGCGTCTTTTCCGCGCGCCGCGGGCATCGCCCGGCACGCCATTGTCCCTTTCGGTGCGCGAGGCATGGCTGGCCCATGAGCGCTACGTTGGGCGACAGGTCGTGCTGATGGGCGTAGTGCGTGCCTTCGAGGCCGGGACGCCCGACCAATACTTCACGCTCGATGATGGGCCGAATCGAGTTGGGCTGCGCGGCGATGTTGCAACGTTACGGGAGCAGATCGATCGGCCTATCCGCGCGACCGGTCTGCTGGTCTTCAAACCGGGCGATGGTATCTTCCTCGTCGCCGACACTGTCCTGCCGGCCGTGTGAGGATCATCGGCGCTTCGCGCTGTCGCGAGGCGGGCGATCGCACGGGATTTCATCGATCTGATCATCCGGGCAGAGCAGCACAAGGAGGTCACCTTCACGGAGCGTTTCATTGAGCGCGGGCTCGGCGAGTGTTTCCGTGCCGCGCTGGATGGCGAGAATGACCGACGGATTCGGCTTGGCGCGACGTAACTCATCGGTTGTGCGCCCGAACCACGCGCGCGGCGTGCTGAGGCGCACGATCCCGATCCCCGCACCGAGCGCGAAATAGTCGGTGACATTGGGGGCGCGTAAGTGCTGCGCGAGTGCGGCAGCACTCTCCTGCTCGGGGTAGATGACCCGCGTCGCCCCGACCCGCGCCAGGATCAGCCCGTGCAGTCGCGAATTCGCGCGCGCCGACACCTGTGGCACCCCCGCCTCAACCAAGAGTGCTGTCACGAAGATGCTCGCCTCGACATCGTCGCCGATTGCCACGACCGCCACCTCGACTTCATCGAGGCCAACCTCGCGGACCAGTTCCTCATCGATGACCTCCACCTGGAGGGCGTGCGTGGCGATCTCCTTGGCATGCTGTACCGGCCCTTCCAGGCGGTCGATCGCCAGCACTTCATGGCCGCGCCCGGCCAGCGTTTGCACGACTTCCATCCCGAAGCGTCCGAGGCCGATCACCGCGAAGCGGCGTGGCGTGGCGTCTCGCTCGAACATGATCCCCCCCGATTCTCATCATTCGTCCGTGCAACCTCTGTCGCGCGCCAATTGCGATTAGCCGATCCGTAATGACTCGCTGGGGTAGCGATACCGCTCCTCGTGCCGCCGATCGGTGAGGACGAGGGCGACGGTGATCGGCCCGAGGCGGCCGACAAACATCATCAGGATCAGCAGGAGTTGGCTGATTGCGCCGAGGCGTGGCGAGAGCCCGACCGATGAGCCGACCGTGCCGAACGCCGAGGTCACCTCATAGAGGATCGCGACGAACGAGACGCCCAGGCGCTCGCCTTCGATCAGGCTGATCAGCAGCGCGACGTTGATGATCAGCGCCAGCGCCAGGGTCGTCACGGCCAATGCCTGCCCGATCAGGCGTATCGGGAGTCGCCGCGCGAAGAGCGTGGGCTCGGGTTGCCCGCGCAAGCTGCCCCAGATGATGGCGAGTAGGGCGGCCACCGTCGTGATCTTGATCCCGCCCGCCATCGAGCCGGGCGCACCGCCGATGAACATCAGCCCGCTCAGCATGAACAGGGTCTGTTGCCGCGCCTGCCCGAAATCCCAGGTGGTGAAACCCGCTGTGCGCGCGGCGGTCGCGTGGAAAAAGGCGTTGAGCACCCGTTGCCCCGGTGTCAGCCCCCCGAGCGTGGCGGCGTTCCCCCACTCGGTGAGCAATAACGCGGCGGTGCCAAAGCATAACAGGATCGCGGTCCCCAGGAGCACCACCTTACTGTCGAGGCTCGCGCGTCGCCACGCGCCGTGTCGTCGCGCACCCCAGGGGCGGAACTGCCAGAGATCGGTGAGGGTCACGACGCTCAGACCGCCGACGATGATCAATGCGGCCAGGGTCAGGAGGACGATCGGGTCGGCGCGGAAATCGGCCATGCTGCGGAAGCTACCGAAGAGATCGAAACTGCCGTTGGTGAAGGCGGAGATCGCATGAAAGATGCCGAGCCAGAACGCGTGGGCGATTCCGAATTGCGGCGTGAATCTGGCCCATAGGATCAACGCGCCGATAGCCTCGACGCCGAACGTCACCACGACCGCCCTGACGATCAATGCCTGCTGCCCGCCCAGGCGCGTGATCGCCCCGGTATCCTGCAACAGGAGGCGGTCGCGCAGATTCGGTCGCTGGCCGAGCAAGAGCCTGATCGTCGCGACGCCGATGACGAAACCGAGCCCGCCGACTTGCATCAGGATCGCGATGATCACCTGGCCGAATGGCGTCCAATGGTCGCGCGTGTCCACGACGATGAGCCCCGTGACGCAGACCGCCGAGGTGGCGGTGAAGAGGGCCGTGAGGGGCGCTGTCGAGCCGTTACGCGCGCTGATCGGCAGGAAGAGCAGCGCCGTCCCGACCGCAATCAATACGGCGAAGCCGCCGACAAGCAACACCGGTCGCCGGGTTGGCTCGATGTGACGGCTGCTGCGCGTTTGCCGTCGACGCAGTCGGAGGGGGCTGGGGGCGACGCGCGGCAGGCGAACCCGGTGCGACCCTCGCTGCGGGGACGGATTACTCACGTAATTTCTCCCTGCAACATCGGCCCGCCGCGATCGGTCAGCGTGTTGTCTCGGTGGTGTACTGCGCGGGAATATAACCGCTCTTGCCGTCCGGTGTGCGGACATGGTGCCAGAGCAAGCCTTCGCCGTTCACATCGTCGCCGATCGCGACGAGTTGGGTATTGTCCGGGTATGCGATGTCGCGGTCGGTCAGCCGTGGCGTGCGCCGCAGGTACACCCCTTCGCCACCGGTATTCGCCACGATGAAGCGGCGTGGCTGACCGGTGGGGGTAGCCGGGCTGCCACCGCCGGTAGTGCTTGTCGCCACGCCGGTTGTCGCTACCCCGGCTGCCGGTGTCGTTGTCGCCCGCCCGCGTTGGCTGAAGACGGCGGCGGCGACGAGGAAGGCGATCACCAGCAGCGCGACGAGAAAGATCGCCGGCGAGAACACCCCCGGTGTCCAACCATCGCCACGCCGGGGCGGGCGGGGCGGGTAGGGTGAGCGGGGCGGCTGCGGCGGTATCGCGCCCCGCCCTTCGCGACGGTTATATGACACCGGGCGCGCTCCTCATTGCTGGTCCCCAGTCCGTCACGGTGTGGTCGATCATATCGGTGGCGGCGTGCGCCGCGAGTGGCGGGTAGCAAAAAGGGGAAGCCAGCTGGCCTCCCCTTGTGCTGTTGGTGCCGACGGCGGGATTCGAACCTGCGACCAAGGGCTTATGAGTCCCCTACTCTACCACTGAGCTACGTCGGCGCGACAGCCGTGCATTCACGGCGACAGCGATTTTAGCGCAGTGGTGGCAACGGTGTCAAGCTTGCTGCCTGTACGTACGGCTGTTACAATCATCAGCCTACCGCGCGGGGAGATGCGCTCACGCGGGCGGGTTTATACTTAACGATGAACGAATGAAATAGCGCGGGCGAGTGATGCGGGAGGCAACTGTGACCGGGACGAGCGAACTGCTGGCCGGATTGAATGCGGAACAACGGCAGGCGGTCGAGACGGTCGACGGTCCGGTGCTGATCATGGCCGGTCCGGGTTCCGGCAAGACCAGGGTTTTGACGCACCGGATCGCCTACCTCTTGCAGGAACGCGGCGCGGCACCGTGGCAGATCCTCGCCGTGACCTTCACCAATAAAGCGGCGAAGGAGATGCGCGACCGGCTGGAACGGCTCGTCGGGCCGGTCGCGCGCGATCTGACCGTGGGGACTTTTCACAACTTCTGCGTCCGTGTCCTCCGTCAGCACGGCTACCATTTCGGGCTCGATCGCTCGTTCACGATCTACGACTCCGATGATCAGTTGAACGTGATCAAGCGCGCGATGAAGGAGCTCGATCTCGACCCAAAACAGCACCCGCCGCGCGCCATCCTCAGTCGGATCTCCGCCGCGAAGAGTGTGCGCGCCACGCCGGACGACTTCCGCAACCAGGTCGAGACCTATGGTGACGAGATTGTGGCACGGGTCTACCCGGCCTATCAGCAGATGCTGAAGACCTTCCAAGGCTTGGACTTCGATGATCTGCTGAACCGCACGGTCGATCTCTTCCAATACGTCCCGGAAGTGCAGAAGCGGTATCAGGAGCGGTATCGTTACATCATGGTCGATGAGTATCAGGACACGAACCACGTCCAGTACAGCCTCATCCACCAACTCGCCGACGGCCCGAATGCCAATCTCTGCGTCGTGGGCGATGAGGATCAGTCGATCTATCGGTTCCGTGGCGCGGACATCACCAACATCCGCAACTTCCGGCGCGACTTCCCGAGCGCCACGACGATCTTCCTCGAACAGAACTATCGCTCGACCCAGCCGATCCTCGAAGCGGCGATGGGGGTGATCAAGGCCAACCCGGAGCGGACCGACAAGCAACTCCACGCCGTCAATGGCATGGGCGCGAAGGTGCTGGTGCAGGAACTCTATGACGAGCGCCAGGAGGCGCAATTCCTGGTCACCGAGATCTCCCGTCTCCATCTGATGCGGAAACACCCGTACCGCGACTTCGCGATCATGTACCGCACCAACGCGCAATCGCGCCCGATCGAGCAGGCGCTCGACCGTGCCCGGATCCCGCTCCAGCTGATCGGCGGCCTCCGCTTCCACGAGCGACAAGAAGTCAAAGATGTGATGGCCCTCTTGCGCACGGTCGTCAATCCGGCCGATACGATCAGCCTGCGCCGGGTGATCGGCAGCGACATGCCGCTCGGC
>DATCMP010000032.1:0-2855 GCA_036563365.1 Thermomicrobiales bacterium | reverse complement strand
CGTCGTCCGATAAGAAGCCCGGCGTCACCCCGCCGCCCAACCCGCTCCAGGATCCCTACAGCGGAGCTATCGCGCTGACTTTCCCGCTCGCGGACGGTGCTTACCATAAGTCGTTGCGTGATGGTTGGCACGATAACCGCGTTGGCGACTTCGCCGGATCCTGGAGTCACCAGAACAGCACCACGCAGCGCGCCCACGATGGGGTAGACATCTTCCCGCAGTCCGCCAAAGCACTCCCCACCGTCTATGCGCCGCTCGCCGCTCGCGTGGCTGCCGTCTGCGTGGGCGGGGTCTATACCCAGAATCGGGACGCAGTGATCGCGCCCCCCTGGTCGTATCCCGCTGGCACCGGGGCCGACAATATCTACGGCAACTATCTCTGGCTCTACAGCACAGAATTGGGGAGCCTCGGCTATTTCGCCTTCTATTGTCATCTCCAAGATGACGGCCTCCTGCGGGCGGTAGCCGCAGAACTCGTCTCCGGCAGCGATGCGGTCGGCGTCTCCACCGCTGTCGGGACGATGGGGGATACCGGGAATGCCGCGGGTCAGCCGCAGCTACATGTCGAGCTGCACTACCCGCGCGGCAACTCCTTCCAGTGCGCGCGTTGTGCGCCTGCCAAGGGTGGGATGACCGCGTTCAACCCCTTCCCCTCGCTGAGTCGGGCTACCCTCCGCTGAGTTGTCTGTTGCGCTGATGACGCGCTCGGCCCGCCCGCCGCTTTGGGCGGGCCGAGCGCACGATTTCCCACCGCTCGTGCGCTCGAAAGCCTGCCCTAGCGCATCTGCGAATCCGTTAGTGTGCGAGGGCTTGCGCGATAGGTGGGGCGGTACGGACGTGCCGATTCGTTGTGGTGAGGAGCGCGACGATCAGCAGCCAGGCCCCGAGGACGAGCAGTGTGCTGGTCGCGCCGATCCATTCGAGGAGGAGGCCGGTCAGCGCCACGCCGATCGGGCGCAGGCCCAGGGCGACGAGACGGAAGGCGCTGTTGACGCGCCCTTGCAGCGCGTTCGGGATGAGTGCCAGCCGGTAGCTGTACTGCACGGTGTCGTACCAGGGTATGACGGTGAAGAAGACGATCAGGATCGCGGCGACGGCGACGAGTGAGCGCGCCCCGGCGAAGAGGAGGAAGATGCCCGCCGTGAACCAGGTGAGGCCGACGATGACCTGGCCGAAGCTGAACCGTCGCTGGATGCGCGGCGCGAGGATCGCGCCGAGGACGCCACCGGCCCCGCCGAGCGCGAAGATCAGGCCGATCGTGGCGGCGCTCGCCCCCTGTGTCCGGGCGATGACGATGATGATCAGGTCGAGCCCGCCGGTGAAGTTGAACGCGCCGGTCAGGAAGGCCATATAACGGACGAGCGGCTGCCGCCAGAGCCAGGTGACCCCTTCGCCGATCTCGGCGCGCAGCGAGCGTTGTTCCGTCCGCGCCGCGCCGGGTAATGGGTGCCGGATCAGGCGTAGGGCGATGGCGGAGATGGCGTAGGAGACGGCGTCGAGCAGGAACGGGAGCAATTGCGCGATGCCGAAGAGCGCGCCGCCGAGCGGCGGGCCGAGGAGGCCGCCGACCGAGTATTGCGCCTGTTGCTGCGCGACCGCAGCGGGCAACTGTTCTTTGGGGACGACCTGGGGCAGCGCGCTCGATTCCGCCAACCCGAAGAAGAGCGCGAGCGTCCCCTCAATGAAGGAGACGATTACGATCTGCCAGATGGTGAGGATGCCTAGGGCGTAGGCCAGCGCGATCGAACCGAGGGCGAGCGCCCCGCCCAGGCTACAGAGGATCAGCGTCGGCTTGCGCGGCCAGCGGTCCACCAGCGCGCCCGCCGGGAGGGCGAAGAGGAGCCAGGGGACCGAGCGGACAGCGGTGACGAACCCGGCCTGCGCCGCCGAGCCGGTCAGCGCGAGCACCAGCAGGGGGAAGGCCAGTTGCGACATCTGTGAGCCGAGGATCGACACCGCCTGCCCCGACCAGAGGAGCCGATAATCGCGGTTCTGCCAGAGGGGTTGCGGACGGGGGGCAACGCTCGCCGTCATCACGCACCTATCCTTGCGCCGTTATGCCACGCCTGTGGAACCGGGGCATCGTACCACACCAAATAACGGTGAACCGGCGTGTTGCGCTAGGGCGTGTGTGTGAGGAGACTAGCGGTTGAAACCGCGCCTTGAGGGCGCTCACGCGCCACGAAGCCGCCCTACGGCGACTAGGATTGCTGTGAGGCACCGACGAATTGTTTGGCACCGCGTCGATAACAAACCTAGCCCGCGAAGGCGGGCTTCGTGGCCGTAGGCCCTTGAGGCGCGGTTTCAGCCGCCAGCCATCCCCCAAGTAGATGCCGTGCAGGTGGTTGTAGCACGGACCGAAGTGTGGCCGCCACGCTATACTCCACGCACTACCGAGGTCTGCGGGCAATGATGATGCGCGAGGGAGGGTGGGCATGGATTTCTGCCTGTCGATCGAGATCCAGGAGGGGATGAGCTACGCCGATACGCTCGCCATGACCCAGGCGGGCGAGGCGGCGGGGTTCCAGGCGGCGCTGCTGGCGGAACATTATTACGCCTCGTCGGGTCGCCCCGACCTGATCTCCGCCGACGCCTGGATCTTCCTCGGCGCGCTCGCGCGGGACACCACGCGGATCCGCCTCGGCACCCTCGTCAGCCCGGTGACGTTCCGGCATCCCTCGGTCCTGGCGAAGCTGGCCGCGTCGCTCGATCACGTCAGCGGCGGGCGGGCGGAACTCGGCATCGGGGCCGGGTGGCTGGTCGATGAGCACCGCGCCTACGGCTTCCCGTTCGGCTCGGGACCGGAGCGGGTCGATCTCCTGGAAGAGCAGTTGCAGATCATCACCGGGCTCTGG
>DATCMP010000156.1:0-10954 GCA_036563365.1 Thermomicrobiales bacterium | reverse complement strand
CGCGCGACCGTCGGGTACGACCCGCAATTCATCATCCTCGCAGACGTCGGCACGCCGATCTTCTTCACCGTGATCCCCGCCACCGTCGCGGTGCTGCTCTACGCCGCGCTGCTCCGCTTCGCCCGCCGCCCGGCCCGCACCTTCGCGATTATCGCCGCCGTGGTTTATGTCGCCACCACCATCCCGGACCTCACCTATATCCCCACCGCGCCGGGCGCAACAATCGGGCAAACGGCAATCCTGATCCTCATGCACACGGTCGCCGCCGCCGTGATCGTCGGGCTGCTGATTCGGTTCGCGCGGCCCGCACGCTGACCAAACATCGGGGAGGCGATTGCGCGCGGTACGGAGACTACCCAACGTACTACAATGGCGGGGGTACGGCGTTACTGCCATACCCCCGTCTCGCGCGTACAGGGCGCATCGGTCGCGGACCAGACGGCGTCGCACACCGGCGGGCAGTTGCACCAACGTCATCCTCTCGGTGAAACGCCCTCGTCGCCCGATCAGGACACTCGACCGATGTACAACCCCACGACGCGGCTGCTCACCATCCTCGAACTGCTCCAGGCGCACCAGCAACTCAGCGGGGCCGACCTCGCCGCGCGCCTGGAGATCGATCGCCGCACCGTCCGGCGCTATATCACGATGTTGCAAGACCTGGGGCTGCCGATCGAGGCGACCACGGGGCGCTATGGCGGGTATCGGCTCCGGGCGGGCTACAAGCTCCCGCCGCTGATCTTCAATGAAGACGAGGCGGTGGCGCTCACCATCGGCCTATTGTCCGCGCGAAGGCTCGGCCTCGCCAGCGCCGCGCCGGCGATCGAAGGCGCCCTGGCAAAAGTCGAGCGGGTGTTGCCAGGCGCGGTGCGCGACCGGGTGAGCGCGATCGGGGAAATGGTGGCGCTGGATCTCACGTCCGCGGTGCGCCCGGCGGCCAGCCCGCTCGTCGCCACCCTCAGCACGGCGGCGCAGCAAGGGCAACGGGTACTGCTACGCTATCGATCGCGCGACAAGCGGGAAACGGAGCGCCCGTTCGACCCCTACGCCGTCGTCTATCACACCGGCTTGTGGTACACGGTCGGCTTCTGCCATCTGCGCGCGGAGGCACGCACCTTCCGCCTCGACCGTATCACCCTGGCCCAGCCCGCCCCCGGCAGCTCCACCTTCACCCGGCCAACCGACTTCGACGCGCTCGACTTCGTGCGGCGCACCCTCGCCACGACCCCGCGCACCTGGACCGCCGTCGTGACCCTCTTCATCACCCCCGAAGCGGCGATCGCCCACCTCCCGCCCGCCATCGCCGCCTTCGAGGAGGTATCCGACGGCGTCCTCCTGCGCTGCACCACCGATAGCCCGCAGTGGCTGGCGAGGATCCTCGCCAGCCTGGAATGCGATTTCGTCGTCCATGAGCCACCCGAACTCCGTGAAGCGCTGCGCGAACTCGGCAACCGCTTGCTCGCAACGGCGGCGCTGAACCAAACCGATGCCGGTGGCGAACATCAAGCGCCTCGTACAACGCCTTAACACGATCACCGTATCGCAGCCGACGCCACGTCGCGGCGAGCCACCCCTCCCGCTTCAGCCGGGTGCGCCCCGGGCGGCGGGCCGTCGGAGAGGTCCAACTTCCGCGCCTCCGTGCGCCCTCACCGCTCCTTCTCAAGCTTCGGCTTGCTCAATGGCACGCGCTCGATCTCCTCCCAGGCGCGGCGAGCGGCGTCAGCCTCCTCGGCGGTGGCGGGTTGTTCGCTGTAGCGCGCGGTATCGTAGCGCGCGGTCAGGGTACCGACGGGGCGTAACGGTGCGGTGGCTCCGACGATCGGGACGTATTCATCGGGCGTCTGCGCGTCGGCGCGCGGGCGTTCGGCACCCTCGCCGCGCTTGAGCAACTTCCCGTAGAGTTCGCGGATGGTGACCGTGTGCTGCCAGCGCGGATCGCCGCGCAGCCCGGCGAGCGGATCGGGCGCACGGCGGAAGCGCCCCCCCAGGCCGGCGAGCAACCCGGCCGCCCCCTCGGCCAACAGATCCCAGCTAAAAACCGACTCGCGCTCCTCGCCCGCCGCGACCTGTCGACGCGGGCGACGGTGCCAGAGGAAGCGCGTCAGCACAAAGATCAGCCCCGCCAATGTCGCCAGCACGAAGAGATAGCGCAGCGAGTCGGGGTAGTGGATCGCGGTGATCCCCGCCGTGGGGTCGGTGGTGGGCGTGCCGGGGATACCCTGCGTGGGGCGCGGCGCGGGCTCGACCGGGCCGAAGAGGTTGAGGAAGAAGGTGATGATCGCGAAGATGACGTAAGCGAACCCGGTCGCGATATAGACGAAGAGCAGCAGCAGCAGATCGACCAACCAGAAGACCGGCGTCAGCAGCCAGAGGATCGTGTCCAGGAAGCGCCGGGTGAAGATCCCGGCGATCAACGTCCCGACCAGGACGAGCCCGACGACCGGCCCCAGGAAGGTCAGCAGCCAGCGCGGCGTCAGGGTCAGCGCGCCGCGCGCCTGCTCGATCCGCAGCCGACCGAGGGCGATCGCCGCCAGCGTCAGCAGCAGGAAGCCGATCGTGCCGCCGTAGAGCAGCGTCCGAAAGCCGCGGTCCTCATCGACCGCCGTGATCGCCATCGTCCCGAGGATCGCCACGATCGCCAGCGGCGTCCCCACCCGCAGCGTCCGGTACGCCGCTTCCAGCGACGGGTCATCGCGCGAGCGCCCGCGCCACCAGGCATACGCCACGAAGATGATCGTCGACCACATCGGCAGCGCGAGCGGATCGGACGGGAAGGCCAGCGCATGTGCCGCATCGCGCGGCCAGGCGCTATCGAGGGGTCCCCGCGCCGGAAAGATGATCACCCGCACCGCCACGACGAGCAGCATCACGACCGCCGCGATCGACAGGAACTCGTACTGCGGGCTGAAGAACCGATACCCCTCCATCGCCCGCTGGATATTCGTGCCGAGCAGCAGTAACAGGAAAATCCAGCCCGGCCAGATCGCCTCACTGCCCATCCCCAGGCTGCCGAAGAGGGCCGTCAGGAGCAGCGAGGCGACGGCCGCCTCCGCGCCGATCAGCAGCAGCACGAGCATTTCGAGGCTCCAATCGAGCCGCGAGAACGGCGAGCGTGCGCCACGCGATCGCGACGGCAAGTCAACCCGCATCTCAGCGCCCCCCCGCCTGGTTCGCCGTGAGCGCCGTCTTCCAGAGCTCACGGGCGGCCCGCGCCGCCGCCTCCTCGTTGCGTACTCGCTCGACCTCCGCGGAGAAGAAGGCAGCCGGCAGCCGGTGAACGATCAGGCCGCGAATCGGCGGCGGCGCGACCGACTCGGTGCAGACCAGTACCAGCCGCTGCCCCCCGCCGCGTAATGACTCCAGGGTCGCGGCCAATGCCGGGTCCATCGTGGCGGTGATGATCACCAGCGTGGAGCCCCAGGGGAAGGCCAGGGTCGTGGCGCGCAGATGTTTGGCGAAATCGACCGTCGCGAACGGCGAGAGCTTCGCCAGGCTCTCCAACACTTTCGCGAGTTGTCCGGGGCCATTCCCCGGCGCGACGCGCAACGTCCGGTTCGAGCCGACCAGCAGGCGATTCGAGTAGACCCCCGCCGAGAAGCGTATCCCGAGCGCATACGACGCCAATGACGCCGCGACGCTGACCAACGGCTCGAAATCGACCGAATCGAGCGCTCGCCACGGCTGTTGCGGCGAGTCGAGGTTGAGGAAGATCCCGAGCTGCGTCACGGTCGTCGGCTCGAAGACGCGCACCTGCAAGCCACCGGCCCGCGCGGTCGCCTTCCAGTGGATATGGCGGAACGAGTCCTCGGGACGGTAGTCGCGCGTCCCGACCGTCCGCAGCGGATCGAGGATCAGGGCATTGCGCGCGTGGGTATCGCCGAACGCGCCGCGCGGCGGGATCGCTAACTCGTCCAGCGCCACGACGCGAGGATAGACGATCAGGGTGTCGATACCGTCGATCTGCTCGCCCCGCCGGTGGAAGCCGAAGATGTCGCCGGAGCGGAGCGTTGTCGGGCCGAAGCCGAAGACACCACGGTGCGGGCAGCGCATCGTCGAGGACCAGGCGACGCGCTCGTACGGCCGCAACGAGGTCAGATAGGGCAACAGCAATCGCGTCGGGGAGTTCGCCGGGGTCGCGCGGCGGTCGAGCGAGATCAGCCGATCGGAAAATTCGTCCTCGACCTCGATCCAGGCCAGCGGCAAAATTTTCTTATTGATCAGTTCGAGGTTGAGGGTGATCGTCTCGTCGCGGAACGCCCGCGTCGTACTCATCCGTCGCCGGTAGCTCACCGCGCGCAACGACCACCGACTCCAGAGCCACGAGATCCCCGCCGTCAGCAGCAGCAACGTCGCGAGCACGGTCAGCGACGGCTGGCGCGTCGCCATACCATAGACCAGGAGGATCAGCGAGCCGTAGAGCCAGATGGTGTTGAAAAACATGCGCTGCCACATCCTAATACGCGTGCGGGGGTTGTCACGATCGAATCCTACACTGTCGGGGCGAACCACGTCAGAAATTCCGCAGCGACAGCATCCGCGCCACGCTTACCGGTATCGAGTCGCGGAGCGACATGCACTCGTAGCTCTCGGCTGTCGCTGATCGCCTCGCCAATCGCCGCTTCGTCCCAGCCACGCATCTGCAAACGTGCCCGGCGCGTCTCATCGTCGCAATCGAGCAAGCACCACGCGCTCCGCTCACGCAAACTCTCGGGAAGATGCACGTCGAATTCCTGCGGGAGCACCGGGATGAAGAGGACAACTCGTCGCCCATTCCGCCCGATCATCCGCACGATCGTGACCCATACGCGACGATACCGCGGCCAGAGATCTTCCCTTTCAGCGATTTGCTGACCGGTGAGCAGGGAGAGATCGGCAAGGAGCCAATCGGCATCGAAGACCAGGAAAGGCGGGTCGAGCGCGATCAGCGCGGCGGCGACAGAAGATTTTCCCGCGCCCGGAGCACCGGTCACGATTACCAGCGGGCAGTCAGGGGCGATCGACCGGGCGACGCTATCCACAGACCTTACTCCACCGGCACCGCCACCGCCGCCACGATCTCATCGAGCAGTTGATTCACCGTCCGCCCGCGCAGGCGCGCTTCCGGGCTGAGGATGATCCGGTGGGCGAGCGTGGCGGGGATCAACTCCTTGATGTCGTCGGGCAGCACATAGTCTCGCCCGCGCAGAGCCGCGAGCGCTTGCGCCGCCCGCCCCAGGGCCAGCGTGCCTCGCGGGCTCGCCCCGAGCTCGACCGCCTCATTTTCGCGCGTCGCCCGCACCAATTGCGTCAGGTAACGGCGCAGATCGGCGCTGATCGTCACGGCGCGCGCGGCGGCACCGACGGCGAGGAGCTCGACGGGCGTGGCGACCGCCGGGAGTTCAGCCAACGGATCGCCCTTGCCGAAGCGATCGAAGATCGCTTCCTCGTCGGCCTGATCGGGGTAGCCGATCGAGAGCCGCACCAGGAACCGATCGAGCTGCGCCTCCGGCAGCGGGAACGTCCCTTCGAGCTCGATCGGGTTCTCCGTCGCCAGGACGAGGAACGGGCGCGGCAACGGCATCGTCTCGCCCTCGATCGTCACCGTCCGCTCGGCCATCGCTTCGAGGAGCGCGCTCTGCGTGCGCGGCGTCGCGCGATTGATCTCATCGGCCAGGACGACATTGGCGAAGATCGGGCCGGGGCGGAACTCGAATTCGCCGCGCCGCTGGTTGTAGTAGGTGATCCCGCTGATATCGGAGGGGAGGAGGTCGGGGGTGCATTGTACGCGCCGGAAATCGCCGCCGAGGGAGCGGGCCAGCGCCCGCGCGAGGGTCGTCTTGCCGACGCCGGGGACATCTTCCAGCAGCACATGCCCCTCACAGAGGAGCGCCACCAGGGTCAGTTCGATGGTCGCGCGCTTGCCGATCATCACGCGCTCGATATTCGCCACAAGGCGCTCGCCGAACCGGGCAACACCCTCAACCTCGGCCGTCGGGCCAGGCACCGATCTGTCGGCCAACGAGGTCCTCCTGCACGATCGCCGCGCGTTACATCCGTTCGTGGAACAAGCTCTGCAACTATACCACGCGACCCTGGCTCAACCCGGCAGCAATTCGCCAAGTGTCCCGAGCCGCGCCAGCACCGCCGCCTGCTCCTCGAAACACATCATCACGATCGCGTCGCCCGGCCGCGCGAAAGCGAGGGCGGCGGCGACGGCGGTTAATTCGTCGGGGACGACCGCGCTGCCGCCCGGAACGCCGTCGCGACCGTCCGCGATCCCCGCCAGGAAAAGGTCGTTCATCTCGTCGCGCGTCCGCCCGCGCAGGTACCGCTCCGTCTCGCGTACCCACACAAAGTCGGCCGCCTCGCCCGCCAGTCGACCGATCGCGCGGAGGGCATCGGCGGCTCGATCGCCACCGGTGCCGATGATCGCCAGCAGGCGCGCGCCGGGCGCGACGAAACCGCGACCGAACGCGAGCAGATGGGTCAGGCCCGCCTCGTTGTGCGCGTAATCGACGATGAACGTGCAGGCCGGTTCGCGGATCGCAAAGGCATTCAGGCGTCCGAAATTCTGTTCCGGCGAGTTGCGGAACGAGCGCAGCCCCGCCGCGATCGCCGCCGGATCGAGCCCGAGCCCGAATGCCGCCCCCGCCGCCGCCAGTGCATTCTCGACCATATGCCCCGCCCGCCCGCCGAACGTGATCGGCACATCGGTCAGGGCGACAACCGCTCGACGCGCGGCACCTTCAGCCAGCACGATCCGTCCTCTATCGGCCAGCAGCGCGCGTCCGCCACCAGCGAGGTGCTCACGGATCGGCGCGCTATCCGGCTGACGGCTGAAGAAGAGGACCGGCGCGCGCGTCACGGACGCCATCGCCCGGACCAGCGGATCATCGGCGTTGAGGACGGCGAGGCCGGCGGGCCGGGTCAGGCGCACGACGAGGCGCTTCACCTCAGCCAGCCCTTCGATCGTGTCGATTCCTTGTAACCCCAGATGGTCGGCGCTGATATTCGTCACCACACCGACATCGTTGCTCTCGTAGGCAACGCCGCGCAGGAGGATCCCGCCGCGCGCCGTCTCCAACACCGCGACATCGGGGGAGTTATCCGCCAAGACACGCCGCGCACCCTGCGGCCCGGTATAGTCGCCCTCCAACACCCGCTCGTCGCCGATCCAGACACCGTTGCTGTTCGCCATCCCCACGCGCCGCCCGGCACGGGTGAGGATATGGGCGAGGCAGCGGGTTGTCGTCGTCTTGCCATTCGTGCCGGTGATCCCGACGAGCGGGATCCGGCGCTCGGCGTCGCGCACGATCAGCGGGCGATCCCCATCGGCCCGATCGGTCGCCAGCGCCTCGCGCAGCCGATCGAGCGCCCCCGCGAGATCGTAGTGCTCATCGGCGAGGATCGCTGCGGTCGCGGCAACCGCGACCTCTGCAATTCCTTCGGCGGCGGTACGCCATTCCCACCCGTACGCCAGGACGATCTCATGCCAGCCTGACCGACCGGGAAGATCACGAAGGCGCGTCGTCCATTCCGGGGCGGGCAAGTCGAGCGCATCATGCAGGTGGCGGGCGATCGGCCAGAGCAGGCCATCCGCGAGATCCTGCCCCGTCGCCATCATGTCGGTCGCTCCAGCGTGTCGCGCCAGCCCCGACCAGCGAGCAAAGGCGGCAGCGAGCGTATCGTCAGACAGCGCGGGCACAGCGAGTTGCAGCTTGATCGCCGGGCAAGGCAGGAAAATGTTCGCGCCATCCAACGTGCGGATCTCGATGATCTCCAGCCGCCCCATCACCATCCTCCCTGCGTTACGAAACAACGCCCGCACCATCCTTACCACAGCGACGGGCCACAGCGACGGACCACAGCGACGGGCCACAGCGACGGATGGCACGGCAGTATAGCGTGCGCGCGGCGATCGGCGGCACCAAGCGGGCATTGGCGCACACCTACGAATCTTTAACAGAACGTTTACCCGATCCACCATCTCGGATTACCTGGCATTAACGCCCCGCTAACGTACGTTCGCTACAGTAAAGACAGTGCGGTGAGCGGCGAGCGGCGTGAACGAACAGCGGGACACATGAGCATACGCGATCGCGGGCGAGATCGAGCAGCCGAAACCAGCCTGGCGGTGGGAGATCGCCGCGCCGGGACCTTGTCCCGACGTCCCGGCTTCACCTCAACCACGCTGGCGGGTCGCGATCGAAACGGATCGCGACCCGTTTTCTCGTACGGATGGGACGACCGCCAGCGGCAACAGTGGAGGGACCATGCGGATCGCGATCGTCACCGAGACATTCTTGCCGAAAATGGACGGTATCGTGCGGATGCTCACCGAATTGCTCGACCATCTCGGGCGGCGCGGGCATGAGGCGATCGTCTGCACGCCGGGCGAGGGGCACGATCGTTATGGCCCTTTCGCGGTCGAGCGCTACGGTGGCCTCCGCTGGCAGCTCTACCCCGGCCTGACCGTGGCGGGGCCGGCACCGGGCTTGCTGCCAACCCTGCGCCGCTGGCAGCCCGACATCATCCACCTGGCCGGGCCTGCCGTCCTCGGCGCACAGGCGGCGCTCGTCGGGCGGGCGCTACACCGCCCGCTCGTCGCCCACTACCAGACTGACCTCGCCACCTACGCCGGATGCCACGGCCTCGGCTTCCTGCAACCGGTCGCCTGGCACTATCTCCGCGCGATCCACGGCATGGCGGAGCGAACCTATTGCCCCACCCCGACGATCCGCCGCCAATTACAGGGGCAGGGCTTCCACAATCTCGCCCTCTGCGCGCGTGGCGTCGATACCGTCGGCTTCCACCCGCGGCACCGCGACCCAGCATTGCGCGCCCGAATCCTCGGTCCGAGCGTCGATCCGGTGACGCCGATCGCCGCGTATGTCGGGCGCCTCTCGCCGGAGAAAAACCTGGACGCCCTGCTTTCGTTCGCGGCTACGCGCCCGGAGGTACCGCTGCTGATCATCGGTGACGGCCCAGCGCGACCGCAGCTGGCGGCGGCATTGGCGGGCACGCGCGCCTATTTCACCGGCGAGTTGCGCGGTGCCGCGCTCGCCGCCGCCTACGCCTCGGCTGATTTCCTGATTTGCACATCGCTGACGGAAACATTCTGTCAGGTGGCGCAAGAGGCGATGGCCTCGGGCCTACCGACGATCGGCTTTCGCGCCGGGGAGATCCAGGATGTCATCCTCGACGGCGAAACCGGGATCCTCTGCCCACCCGCTGACGAACGGGCCTGGCACGCCGCGATCGATACCCTCTGCGACGGACCGATCGCGCGCCGCCGCCTCGCCCGCCGCGCACGCGAAGTAGCCGAGGGGCGCACCTGGGCCAGCGTCTTCGATCGGCTGCTGGGGGAGTATCAGGAGATCATCGACGCCCATCCGGTGCCGCTGCGGCGCGGGCGGGCGGTCAAGGCCGGGCGACGGGCCGTGCTGGCCGAGCGTCGCTGAGTGTCGGGGTCGGCGCGAGGAGCGGGCGCACGACGCCCAAAGCGAAGGAGGCGGGGTGGGACGCGCGGATCTCCATATCCACACAACGTATTCGGACGGCGAGCCAACCGTCCAGGCGGTGCTGGCGGCGGTGGGCGCGCGGCGCACCCTCGCGGTGATCGCCATCACCGACCACGACACGATCGCCGGGGCACAACTCGCACAACGGATGATGGCCCGGCACCAGTATCCGTTCGAGCTGATCGTCGGCGAGGAGATCACCTCGCGAGAAGGGCACATCGTCGGGCTATTCCTCCGGGAGGCAATCGTGCCGGGGATGGGTGCCGCCGAGACGATCGCGGCGATCCACGCCCAGGGCGGTTTGGCGTTCGCCCCGCATCCGTTCTTCAACGATCGGCCCCGGCGGTCGCGGCGCACGATGGACGGCGTCGGGACGTTGGCGGGCACCCTCCCTTTCGACGCGATCGAGGTCGATAACAGCACACCATTCCTGGAACGGGCGAACCTCCGCGCCCGGCGCTTCGCCGCCTGCCACCGCCGCCCCGCCCTCGGCGCCTCCGACGCCCATATCCTGGCGGCGATCGGGAAGAGTTACACGACGTTCCCCGGCAACACCGCCGCCGATCTGCGCCGCGCCATCGAGACCGGTGCCTGTCAGGTCGGCACACAGCCGTATCGCGGCACCGAATTGCTCGACTACTTCCGCTTCTGGCTCGGCTACGGGCGCGGACAGCGCGCAACGACCGTGGAGACCGGCATCCCGTCGCTGGCAGGCGAGTGAACATCCGGTCAACACGAGCCCGTCGGGAGGGAGGGACAGCGCCACAACCGAGGGAGGCCGTCGCGGTCGGGCAGCCGTTGCGCGCCACCGCCTGGCTCGCGTTCATCAATCGGCAACACGACCGATCCTGACGCCCTCTTTCAAGACCGACAAGTGGCAGGGGGCCGCAGCGACAACGCTGGCGCTGCCCGGCCTGCTGGCTACCTCCGACCGACGCTGCTCCGCACAGCTCTCGTCCGGGCCGCCGCGTCACCCGCAATCCCGCGCCGATCTTCGCGGCAACCTCCCGTGAAACGACCGCGCGGCATGGCAGCAGCGACTAACACCACCCGCGCTCACACGTAGCGCCGCTCGTGTCGTCCTCTTCGGCGGCATTCCTGCTATACTGCCCCCCACGATCACCGCAACGGTCTTGAAGCCCTGTTGATTTGACGGGGTGTTTTTCGTTTCCGCGTATCTTCGGCGTTCATCAGGAAGGTTCTACGGCGATGTTGCCCGATCCCGCATTGCAAAGTTCGCCCCTCCGGTCGCTACCGCAGCGACGGCCCGGTCTCCTCGGTGTGGTCCGCGCCCTCGGGTGGTTAAGCGGCAGTATGGCCTTGCTGACCCTCGGTGGTAGCGCCACCCTCGCGCACATCATCACGCGCCCGCGCCACTTGCGGCCGATCCGGGCGCGCCAGATCGACGAGACCATCGAAGAGATCACCTTCACCACACCAGACGGCCTGACCCT
>DATCMP010000136.1:0-7001 GCA_036563365.1 Thermomicrobiales bacterium | reverse complement strand
GCTCCCGCTCGCCGACCAGGACCGGACGCGCTGGGACCAGCGCGCGATCCTGGAGGGGCTCACGGTGACGGTCGGGGCGCTGGCGTCCGGCCCACCGGGGCGGTTCACCCTGCAGGCGGCGATCGCCGGCGTGCACGCGATGGCGCCGTCCCTGGAGCAGACCGACTGGCCGCGCGTCGTGCACCTCTACGACCGGCTGCTGGCGGTGTGGAACACCCCGGTGGTCGCGCTCAACCGGGCCGCCGCCGTGGCGTTCGCCGACGGTCCGGCCGCCGCCTTGCCGCTCCTCGACGAGCTGGCGACCGATCCCCGGCTCGCCGACTACCCCTACCTTCCCGCCACCCGCGCCGACCTGCTGCGCCGCCTCGGCGACGCCGCCGGCGCGGCTCAGTCGTACCGGCGCGCGATGGAGCTCACGGCGAACGCCGCGGAGCGCGCCTTCCTGGAGCAGCGTCTGGCCGAGGTCAGCCGCGCCGCCGGCGCCGAGCCCACGCCCGGCTGAGGACGGCGGGCTCGGCGGTCACCGATTCAAGGCTTCGCCCAGAGCTCCCGCGTCGCGCCCCTGGCTCGGGTTTATCTAAACGGTATTGGTTTTAGGGTGAGATTTCCTCCGTAACCAGCGCCTGTTGATCGATTTTCGGTTGGGCCTTGTCTTGCTCGATTGAACCGAGTCGTCGTACTATCCCTCGCCGCGCATCGCGCGCAAGCCGCAGCGCGTGACGCCGCAGCACGTCGCGCAGTTCGGCGGGCTGCCGGATCGCCAGCGGGCACTCGAACCCCGCGAGATACCGCGCCATCTCCCCCAACTCCTCCACATTGGTCCGCAGCACGCAGCCATCCGCGACCTCGGTGAAATAGGCGCGTGGCATGCCGGAATAGCGTTGCGCCTCCGCGATCGTCGCCCCCAGCCAGACCTCCACCCGCCAGACGCGCGGCACCGCGGCGAGCGCTTCCTGCACCGCCGTCAGCGCGTCGAACGCCGCCGGGCGCAGATAAGGCGTATCGAGCGCGACGATCGACTTGATCCGATCGAGGCGGAACAGCCGCTCGCCGCCGCGCAGGTGGCAATGACCGATCGTGTACCAGCTCCCCCAGTTCGAGACGACGCCATACGGATCGAACGCCCGCTCCGTCTCCCGCCCGCCCGACGCCGCATAGCGGAGCTGCACCGAGTGCCCGGTCTGCACCGCCTCACTCAAGACCGTCAGGGCGACGGTCGGCGGCGCGGCCTGGAACGTCCCTTCGGCAAACACCACCGTCTCCTGCACCGCCCGCACGCGGGCGCGCGTCGCCTCGGGCAAGACCCGCTCGATCTTCGCCAGCGCCCCCTCGACGGCGGGCGCGGTCGTCGCCAGCCCGGAGCGGCGGGCCAGCAGCAGACTCAGCGTCAGGGCCAGCGCCTCGTCCTCGTTGAAGATCAGCGGGGGTAACTTGTAGCCCGGTCGCAGCCGGTAGGCCCCGTAGCGTCCCCGCTCGGCTTCCACCGGGATCCCCAGGTCGCGCAGCGTCTCGATATATTGCCGCACCGTACGAATATCGACCTCCAATCGCGCCGCGAGGGCCGCGCCGGTCAGCCGCCCATACACCTGCAACAGTTCCAGCACGGTCAGCACCCGCGCGGTCGGTCGGTACACCACGGCACATCCCCTTCCCCCAATCACCGTGTCAATTAGGGTCAATTTCACCATCTTTCAGGCGTACAATCAAGGGACTGGCAAGGGACGGCGACGGGGCCAGCGAGGGAACGGCGAACGCCGAGCGGGAAGGAGCACGGACGAGCGACGCAACGAACGCGGCCCACCGGGATCGGGGCGAAGGCAACCGGCCCCGGACGAGAGCCCGAGGATGAAACCGCGTCGCCCCGACCGCGCCGGTCTCTTTCCTCGGCACCGCCCGGCCCCAGGCGCAACGGCCTTCCCCAGGCCCAACCAGGGCCAATTTCACCCCCTTATCGCCGTAAACTCGACCTGTGCGAAGCCCGAGAATACGCTGCATACCAGGAGGAACGCCCGATGACCGTCGCCCCCACCGCCATCACCCCCTTCACCATCGCTATCCCGCAGGCCGACCTCGATGATCTGCGCGACCGCCTCGCCCGCACCCGCTGGGCCGACGAATTGCCGAGCGCAGGCTGGGAGCGCGGCGTACCGACCGGCTACCTCAAGGAACTCGCCGGATATTGGCAGCGTGACTATGACTGGCGCAAACACGAGGCGGAACTGAACGGGTACCCGCAATTCACGACCACCATCGACGGCCAACTGATCCACTTCCTGCATCTGCAATCGCCCGAACCGGAGGCCCTGCCGCTCATCCTCACCCACGGCTGGCCCGGTTCGGTCGTCGAATTCCTCGACATCATCAGCCCACTGACCGATCCCCGCGCCCACGGCGGCGATCCGGCGACGGCCTTCCACCTCGTCATCCCCTCGGTGCCGGGCTTCGGCTTCTCCCGGCCCCTCGGCGCGACCGGCTGGGATACCGCGCGGATCGCGCGGGCCTGGGACGAGCTGATGCGGCGGTTGGGCTACGCGCGCTACGGTGCCCAGGGGGGCGACCTCGGCGCCTTCGTCTCGCCGGAACTCGGCCATGTCGCCCCAGAGCGGGTGGTCGGCGTCCATGTGAACGCGGCGACCTACGGTTTCATCCCTTTCGCGGACCCCTCCGACGAAGAACTCGCGACCCTCACCGACGCCGAGCGGGCCTGCATCGCGCGGCTCAACCACTTCAACACCGAGGGCAACGGCTATTTCCAGATTCAGGCGACCCGGCCCCAGACCCTCGCCCACGGGCTGCACGACTCGCCGGTGGGGCAGCTCGCCTGGATGGTCGATCTGTTCAAGGAATGGTCCTATCCCAGGGCGGCGCTCCCCGAGGCCGCGATCGATCGCGACCGCTTCCTGACTAACGCGACCCTCTACTGGCTCACCGGCACGATCGGATCGTCGATCAATCTGTATTACGAGAGTATGCATTCGGGCACCTGGCACGAGGCACCCTCGCCGGTGCCGACGGGCGTGGCGGTCTTCGCCGAGGATATCGCCATCCGCCGCTACGCCGAGTATGCCAACACAATCGCGCATTGGAGCGAGTTCGATCGGGGCGGCCACTTCGCCGCGCTCGAAGCGCCCGACCTACTGATCGCCGATATTCGCGCATTCTTCGGCTCACTCCGATAATGGCGTTCCGATAGGGCGTGGCGTGCTCACGAGGAGCAACGTCGTCACGATCATTGAGCGTCCGGTTGACCGTACAACGGAACGCGCCCGCCCGGCAGCGGAGCGGGCGCGAACGATCGGCATGGCAAACGTACGGCAGGAGCACCGCCCGATGCAGCGATCCCCGGCAACCCCTCTCAGCCGTCGCGCGCTCAACCGCGCCACCCTGGCGCGACAACTCCTCCTGGCTCGCGCCGACCTGTCGGCCTACGACGCGGTCGCGCACCTCTGCGGGTTGCAGGCGCAGACCCCGCACTCCTGGTACGTCGGCCTCTGGAGCCGCCTCGCCGGATTCCGCCCCGAGCACGCCGCCGACCTGCTCGTCTCGCGCCGCCTGGTGCGGATCGCGCTGATGCGCTCCACGATCCACCTCGTCACCGACCGCGATTGCCTCGCGCTGCGCCCGCTGATCGCCCCGGTGATCGATCGCAACATGCGCGGCGCGTTTGGCAGGGGATTGGTCGGCATCGACCGTGCCGCGTTGCTCGCCGCCGGGCGGGCGCTGACCGCCGCGCGCCCGCTGACCTTCGCGGCGCTCGGCGCGGCCCTCGCCGAGGAATTTCCCGGGCGCGACCCCGCCGCGCTCGCCCAGGCGATCCGGGCCTGGGTGCCGCTGATCCAGGTGCCGCCGCGCGGCCTCTGGGGCCAGAGCGGGCCGATCGCGCATGTAGGTGCCGAGGCGTGGCTCGGTGCGGAGCCAGACCCGGATCCTTCGCCGCACTGGCTGATCCGACGTTATCTCGCGGTGTTCGGCCCGGCCAGCGTCAAAGATATCCAGACCTGGTCCGGCTTGACCCGCCTGCGCCCGGTCGTCGATGAGCTACGCCCGGAACTCGTCACCTTCCGCGACGAGCAGGGCATCGAACTCTTCGACCTCCCCGACGCCCCGCGCCCCGACCCCGACACCCCGGCCCCGCCGCGCTTCATCTACGACTTCGACAATCTGTTCCTCTCCCACGCCGATCGCGCCCGCGTCGTCACCGACGACTACCGCCGCCAGACCTACCCCGACAACGTGCAGCCGTCGCTCGTCCTGCTCGACGGCTTCACCGCCGCCGACTGGAAGATCACCCGCGACCGCGACCGCGCCACCCTCACCATCCGCCCGTTCATCCCGCTCACCGCCGACGACAGCGCCGCCATCGCCGCCGAAGGAGCCCAACTCCTCGCCTTCACCGACCCCGCCGCCGCGCCTGACATCCGGATCACCGCGCCGCGCACGGATTAGTCGCGAGTCGTACATCGTGGGTCGTGGGTCGTGGGTCGTGGGTCGTGAGTCGTGAGTCGTGAGAGGGCGAGGGGAATAGTCAGTAGCCGGTAGCGGGGTAACCTTTGGGATAGTCGGTGCCTTGCGAGCCAGACCGGGGTTGAAACCCCGGCTAGGGGCCTGCGGCCATTTAGCGCCGGTTTTAACCGGCGGCCCGGCGCCTCCAGCAAACCACCGACTCTCAACCACCTACCGTATCCCTATCCGCTACCATCTCTCGCGCAAGCTGCCGAATCTCCTCTTCATCCCCACTGCTTCGGCCATCGTGATCGAGGTTAATCTCCTCGAAGTAGATGAGCGCAGCAAAAATCTCGTGAATCTGATCATGATCGCGTAGTTGCCCAAGCAAGCGTGCGCCCCTATACGGCTCGGCCACCCCACTCGCGATGTCCTCGCACATGCACCACGCCGCCTGCATCGCCGCTTCTTCCTCCGTGAGCGACGCACGGCCCGTCTCGACCTCGCGCCAGGTCCCGTAGCCGCCATCGGCCAACTCGAACAGCGCCGGACCGGAGAACCCCTCCGCCAGCGCTTCGATCGCGAAGGGTTGCACCGCATTGATCGGCAGCAACCTCACGCGCCATACACTTTCGGTCAGCGCGATCCTCACATCGCCGCCACCTGTGCCGCGACCGCCTCGCCAAGTTCGCGCGTCCCGACCGTGCGCGCGCCGTCAGCCGCGATGTCCCCCGTGCGGAGGCCCGCCGCCAGGGTCGCATCGACCGCGCGCTCGATCGTCCGCGCCTCCTCTTCCAGGCCAAACGAGAGGCGCAGCAGGAGCGCCGCGCTGAGGATCGCGCCCAGGGGATTCGCGCGGTCCTGCCCCGCGATGTCCGGCGCGGAGCCGTGGATAGGCTCGTAGAGGCCGAATTGCACCCCCAGCGAGTCGGCCCGCTCCGGCGCATTGCCGTTCAGCGACGCCGACGGCACCACGCCGAGCGAGCCCGCGATCACCGCCGCCTCGTCGGTCAGGATGTCGCCGAACAGGTTCTCGGTCACGATCACGTCGAAGCGGCGCGGGTTGCTGATCAGGTACATCGCGCAGGCATCGACCAGCACATGCTCCATCGTCACGTCCGGGTACTCCGCCGCGACCTCGGTCGCCACCTCGCGCCACAAGCGCGACGTGTCCAGCACATTCGCCTTATCGACGCTGCTGACCTTGCCGCGCCGCCCGCGCGCCAGGTCGCACGCCAGCCGCACGATCCGGCTGATCTCGCGCTCGCCGTACGGCATCGTATCGACCGCCTGTCGCCCCTCGTCGCCGGTCCAGCGGCGGCGCGGCTGGCCGAAGTAGATCCCCCCGGTCAGTTCGCGGACGACGATCATGTCCGTCCCCTCCGCGATCTCCGGCTTCAGCGGCGACGACGCGGCCAGGGCCGGGAGGGCGCGCACCGGGCGCAGATTGGCGAAGAGGCCGAGCGCCTGCCGCAGGCCGAGCAGCCCGCTCTCCGGGCGCTGCGCCACCGGCACCTTATCCCACTGCGGCCCGCCGATCGCGCCGAAGAGGACCGCGTCGCTGCGACGACAGACGTCGAGGGTCGCGTCCGGCAGCGGCCCGCCGGTCGCGTCGAATGCCGCGCCTCCGATCAGCGCCTCCTCGTAGGCGAACTGCCGGTCGTGCCGCGCCGCCACCGCGTCGAGCACCGTCCGCGCCGCCGCCGTCACCTCCGGCCCGATCCCATCCCCCGCCAACACCGCGATCCGGTACTCCTGGCCGCTTGCCATCCCCTACTCCTTTCGTTTTAACGCAGAGAACGCAGAGAAGAGAGAGGACGCAGAGTACGAAATAAAGAAAGAATGATCGTGGCGCGATGGCGCCTCATAAACATTCTTTCGTCTTTCTCTCCGCGCGCTCCTTCTCCTCTGCGTCTCTGCGTTCGATCGTCCCCTATTTGGCGCTGGCGTAGGTCGCCTCGCGCGCCTGGACCTCTTCCTGGATCGAGTTCATCAGCCCGCCCGCGCGGATGATCTTCATCACCCCTTCCGGGAACGGCGCGGCCTGATAGGTCTGCCCGGTCGTTTGGTTGAAGATCGTCCCCGCGCTGAGGTCGATCGTCAGCACATCGCCCGCCTCCGCGTGCGCGACCGCCTCCGGGCATTCGAGGATCGGCAGCCCGAGGTTGATGCTGTTGCGGAAGAAGATCCGCGCGAACGACGAGGCGATCACGCAGCTCACGCCCGCCGCCTTGATCGCGATCGGCGCGTGCTCGCGCGACGACCCGCAACCGAAGTTCTTGCCGCCGACGATCACGTCGCCGACCCGAACCTCTTTGACGAAATTCTCATCGAGGTCTTCCAGCGCGTGCTTCGCCAACTCCGCCGGGTCCGACGTGTTCAGGTAGCGGGCCGGGATCAGCACGTCCGTGTTGATGTCATCCCCATAACGCCAGGTGCGCCCCTCGAATTGCATTGGTGTTCTCCTTTGTCGAACGGGTCGTGAGTCGTGAGTCGTGAGTCGTGAGAAGGTTCGCCGCTAACGCTAACTTTGCAGTGAACTCGTTCTCTCACGACTC
>DATCMP010000030.1:0-3390 GCA_036563365.1 Thermomicrobiales bacterium | reverse complement strand
TGAGAAGGGTGGCTGAGACCAGATACTTGCATGTCAGCACCGCGTCACTCACGACTCACGACTCACGACTCACGACTTCTCTCGCCATCCCCAATGCATCCCGCGTCGCTGCGGCGATGATCGCCGCGCGATCACCAGTGTAGAACATCTCTCGGGAGGTTGTGCCTGCGGGACAGGCGACGGCGAGGAAGACCGTCCCGACGGGTTTGCCCGGTTCCGCGCCGCCCGGTCCGGCAATCCCGGTGGTCGCAACGGCGATGTCGGCACCGCAGGCGGCACACCCACCGCGCGCCATCGCCTGCGCGCAGGCCGCGCTCACCACGCCATCGGCGTCGATGATCGCAGCAGGGACTCCCAAGAGCGCGGTTTTCACCGCCGCGCTATAGGCAACAACGCCGCCGCGCAGATATTCCGACGCGCCCGGAATCGCCGCCAGCGCCGCCGCGACCGCCCCGCCGGTACACGATTCCGCCGTCGCGATCGTCAGCCCGCGCGCCCGCAGCGCCGCCCCGAGTTGGCGCGATAGCCCTTCAACCACATCCACCCTTTGCCCCTTTATGACCACCCCTTCCAACCACCGAGTACCGCCCGAACGCAAATCTGCCGGACAAGGAAATAGCACTGCCTTGAAATACCAGGAGGCAGAGGGCCAACACCGCCTGCCCCTTACGCTCAACCACCGCCCCTTTACGACTCACCCTTCCCTCTTTCGAGGAGGGGTCGTGGGAGGGGTCGGTCCCCCTCCCACCTACTTAAAGATGTCGATGATCGCGCCCAGCAGCAGCTGCGACGCCTCGCGTTCGCGCTGGAAGGTGTTGCGGCCCATGATCGAGCCGAAGCCACCCCCCTCGCGAATCGCCCGCGCCTCGGCGAGGAGCGCGTCCGTGTCGTTGTTGATCGCCCCGCCGGAGAAGATCACGATCCGCCGCCCGTCGAAGGCGCTCTGCACGACATGGCGGACCCGCTCAGCGAGGGTGGAGCGCGGGATCGCGTACTGCTCGTAGACCGTGCGCGCCGCTTCCTGCTCCAGATAGTCCGACGGCAGCTTCACCTTAATGATGTGCGCCCCAGTTGCGCGGCGATCTGCGCGCCATAGGCGATCACATCGAGGGCCGTCTCGCCCTCCTTGCTGACGCCACTGCCGCGCGGATAGGCCCAGACGACGACCGCCAGCCCGTGTGCCTTCGCCTCGCGCGTCAACGCCTGCAACTGCTCGTATTGCAGGCGGCGCTCGGCGGTCCCCGGGTAGATCGTGTAGCCGATCGCCACGCAGCCGAGTCGCAGCGCATCCATCACCCCGGCGGTCTGGGCCGCCAACGGGTCGCGCTCGTTGCCGAGGGTGTCGTGGTTGTTCAGTTTCAAAATCAGCGGAATCCGCCCGGCGAACTCCGCCGCCCCGGCCTCCAGGGAGCCGAGCGGCGCGGCGTGGGCGCTCAGCCCCGCGTCGATCGCTAGTTGGAAATGGTAGCGCGGGTCGTAGCCCGCCGGGTTCGGCGCGAACGAGCGGGCGGGGCCGTGCTCGAAGCCCTGATCGACCGGCAGGATCAGCATCCGCCCGGTGCCGCCGAGCCGCCCGTGATAGAGCATCCGCGCCAGGTTCGTCAGCACACCGGGGTTCTCGCCCCGATACCAGCTCAGGATCTCGTTAACCCGCCCAACGGGCATCGCCGTGTTGACCATCGCACACCTCCGCGCATCACGCGCCCGACAGCAGCCACAAGCAGGATTGACGCGGTGACAGGTCCGTAGCTGGCTGCGGTGGGGTTGCTCAGGCCACATCGCCAACGGATCATCGACCGTTTTTCCGCGCCACGCTCACCCGAACGTGACACACGCTGGTGATCGCAGAACGGGTGCCAGGACAGCCTACGGCGACTTTGTGAAATCTGCGACAAACTCATTGCCCCGCCCATAGGGCCGTGATATAGTTGTTGTCGCCTGGGCATGGTTGGGGGACTGTCGCCAGCGAGGCGCAAGCGGGAAAGGGGAGCAGGGCGCGTGGTCGATAATTACGCCATTATCCTGATCATGATCCTGACGGTCCTCGGGGCCGGGGTGGTGCTGCTCAGTCTCGGTATCGTGGTGCGGCCCCACCGCCCGACGAAACGGAAGCTCTCGCCCTACGAGAGCGGCGTGCCGGACATCGAGCCGCTTCGCGGGCGCTACACCCCCCGCTATTACGTCATCGCCATCCTCTTCGTGATCTTCGATATCGAGGCGATCTTCCTCATCCCCTGGGCGGTCGCTTTCGACCGTCTCGGTCTCTACGGTTTGTTGGAGATGGTCGCGTTCATCGCGCTCCTCTTCTTCGGCTATATCTACGCGTGGCGCAAAGGTGGCCTGGAATGGGTATAGCGGGGTCGGTCGGCGAAGACGGTTCGCCGGTGCGCGGTCCCCGTACCTCCCGATGCTGTGAGGCACAACGATGTTAGAGAATCGCTTCGAGAAGAATATCCTCACCACCAGCCTCGATGGGTTGTTCAACTGGGCGCGGCGGTCGAGCCTCTGGCCGATGACGTTCGGCCTCGCCTGCTGCGCGATCGAGATGATTTCCGGCGCGCAGCCTCGCTGGGACTTCGCCGAGCGCTTCGGGATGCTCTACCGCGCCTCGCCGCGCCAGTCCGACCTGATGATCGTTTCGGGGAGCGTCACTTATAAGATGGCCCCGTTGGTGTATCAGTTGTACGAGCAGATGCCCGACCCGAAGTGGGTCATCTCGATGGGTGCGTGCGCCAATTTCGGTGGGCCATTCGACACGTACTCCCACTTGCAGGGCGTGGATCGGATTATCCCGGTCGATGTCTACGTCTCCGGGTGCCCGCCCACCCCGGAAGGGTTGATCTCCGGGATCCTGGAGTTGCAGAACCGGGTGATCAAGTACGAGACGATGGCGAAGAAGCACGGCCCCGAATACGTCAAGAACATGCGCCACAAAGAGCGCGAGGAAGCCGGGCTGAAGCGGGTGATCTCGCTGCGGCAGGCCGGCCCCGCCGCCCACACGATGCTGGTGAAGGACGCGGCGGGCGAGCGGCTGGTCTCGACATTGCGCGGGGGCGACGAGCGCCCGCGGCTGGGGAGCGGGGAGTGATGCAGGAGCAGTCGCAGGGGGCTGACGGCGCGACCCGGCGCGAGCCTTCGGTCGTCGTCGCGCTCCGCGAACGGTTCCCCGGGGCGGTCGAGGAAGTGACCAACTTTCGCGGCCAGTTGACGATCCGTATCCGCACCGAAGATATCAAGGCGGTCTGCATCTACCTGCGCGACGAGCCGGAATGGCGCTTCAACATGCTTTCCGACCTCTGCGGCGTCGATATGAGCAAGATGCGCGAGGCGCCGCGCTTCGATGTCGTCTACCAGCTCTACTCGATCGACCATAACCGGCGGCTGCGGCTG
>DATCMP010000414.1:0-4256 GCA_036563365.1 Thermomicrobiales bacterium | reverse complement strand
CGCCCGCGATACAGGCGGCGTACTACCGCCGACCCGCAACGGCTCGATGTACAGGAGCCGTACCCGTGTCGCCCTACCCTTCCAGCGGCAGTCGCAGGATAAACGTGCTGCCCTGCCCCACAGCGGATTCCACATTGAGCGTGCCGCCATGGGCGATGACGAGTTCGCGCGAGATGAAGAGCCCCAGGCCAAGCCCCCGGCTCGCCTGGCGATCGCCGCCCGTGACCTGCTGGAAACGCGAAAAGATCGTCGCGAGCGCCTCGGGCGGGATCCCCGGCCCCGTATCCTGCACCCGCACCTCGGCCACGCGATCGATCTGCCGCACCGCGACCAGGATCTGCGGCGAGTCGGGGGCGTGGGTCACGGCATTGTTGAGCAAGTTGAGCAATACCTGCTCGATCCGCCCGGCATCGGCCTGGATCAGCACCGGCGCGTCCGGGCGCGTGAGGTGAATCGGCTGGGCGGTTAGCGCCTGGGCGGTCTCGACGACATGCTCGGCCAACACCGCCAGATCGAGCGGCCGCCGGTCGAGGGTATATTTCGCATGTTGCAGGCGCACCACATCGACCAGATCGTTGACCAGCCGGTCGAGCCGGTCGACCTGCCCCAGGGCGTTCGCCGTGTAGCGCTCCACCCGTTCGTTCGGCTCGCCCGTGCGCTTCTGGCGCTGCAACATCTGGAGGTAGCCGCGGAGGCTGGTGAGCGGCGTGCGGAGTTCGTGGCTCGCCAGACTGAGGAACTGTTCTTGCAGGCGGTGCAAGCTGCGATCGGTGATGTCGCGGATCACCAGGATGGTCCACCGCAACGCGCCCTCGGGATCGGTGACGGGCTGGCCGATCGCCTCGAACCACTGCACACCACCGTCCGTGAGGTTGATCGTGAACTCCATCCTGAACGACTCGCCGTGCATGGCCCGGATTTGCGGCGCGTCCTGCTGGGTCAGCGGCAATCCGCGCACATCCGCGGCGACGAACCGGGTGCCGATGTCGCTGAATTGTCGCTCATAGGCGTCGTTCATCAGCAGCGTCGTCCCATCGCGGTTGAGGACCAGCAGGGCATCGCCCATCGTGTTAAGGATCGCCGTCAGGCGCACGCGGGCTTCTTCACTGGTCTGGGCCAACTGGAGCAACTCGTCGGTGCGCGCGTGGAGCTCGTCGTTCGTGGTATTCAGTTCCTCGACCGTCGCCTGGAGCTCCTCGTTGAGGGTTTCAAGCTCCTCATTCGTCGCCTGCATCTCCTCGTTAAGGGTCTCGATCTCCTCGGTCGATGCCTGCGCTTCCTCCACGCTCAGGACGAGTTCCTCGTTCGTCGTGCGCAGCTCTTCGTTGGTGCTGAGGAGTTCCCGATTCGCCGCCACGAGCTGCCGATTCGTCGCGGTCAGGCGCTCGATCAGTTGCTCTTGGCGTTGTAACCGCGCTTCCGGGGTCGCGTCGGCGATCTCGGCGTCCGACATGTCGCCGGCCGTGCTCCGCGCGCCGAGCGCCTCGGTCAGATCGTTGATCATCACGACGACGAGTTCCAGCGGGGTATTGCTCCCCTCCGCCCGCTGCGGATAGCAGGTGATCTGGATGGAGCGCTGCGTGTCGGTCAGCGCCTCGTGGATCGCGAACGGCTCCAGGCTGGTCGGCATACCGCTGCGGAAGGTGCGATCGATCGCCTCGCGCAGGAGCGCGTGCGGCACGCGCTGGGCGACATGGATGAGGTCGTCGCCGATCGCCGCCGCGTAGATCTCCAGGAGCTGCCGGGCGATGGTGTTGATCGCCTGAATATCGTAGCGCCGATCGACGACGACGATGCCGATCGGCAGCTGCAACAGGTGACGCTCATCCGCCCCCACCAGTCGCGCTTCCCGACTGGTCCGGCGGGGGTGCGGCCCGCCCGGTAGCCGCCGCGCCGGGTCCGCGAGTTGCATGGGCGGCGTGGTGAACGCGGGGAAATGGACCCTGGCGGTCGGCATCAGAATCCGCTCGCCCTGACGACGATAGATCCTGAACTGCGAGTGTTCCAGGCGGAAATATTCGCTCAATTGGCTCGTCGATTCGGCCTTGCCGAGGACCAGTACACCGTGCTCGCGCAGCGAGTAAGCGAAGAGGTGGAGCGCGCGATGTTGGAGTTCCTGGGTGAAATAGATCAGTACGTTGCGACAGACAACCAGATCGACCCAGGGGAAAGGCGCGCGCTGGCCGAGATCATGCTGACCGAAGACCGTGAGGGCGCGGATATGCTTGCGGACCTGATAGACCCCATCCTCGCTGCTGAAACACCGCTCCAGCAGATCATCGGGCATCCCGGCCACCGCGGTTGGCGAGTAGGTGCCTTGGCGCGCGAAATTGATCGCCTCGGGGTCGAGATCGGTCGAAAAGATGCGGATTCTCCAATTCCGCAGATCGTGACCGAGGATCTCCGCGACGAGGATCGCGAGCGAATACGCCTCCTCCCCGGTCGCGCAGCCGGCGGACCAGATGCGGAGTTCGCGCTCGCGCCGCTCGGCCCGCGCGATCAACTCCGGCAGGATCGTCGCGCGTAGATAGGCGTAGAGTTCCGGGTCGCGGAAGAACTGCGTCACCTTGATCAGGAAGGAGCTGATCAGTTGTTGGTATTCCTCGGGGTGCTGGTCGAGATAGTCGAGATACCCCGGCAGATCGCGCGCATTGGTGGCGATGATCCGCCGCTGCAACCGACGGCGGATCGTGGGCGACTTGTACGAGCTGAAGTCGATCCCATGCTGCTCACGGATCTGCTCCAGGAACGTGGCGAGCGCGCGATCATCGTCCGGGCGCGTCGGGACGTCGCTGCCATTGAGGAGATCGTAGAGAATCGGCCCGATCCGCGCCAGGTCGGCCACGATGTCGACCGTACTCGGCGCGAGCGAGCGCGGCATGGCCGGGTGCGCGGCGGTGGCGGGGTTCTGGATGATCACGGTGCCGCCGGCCTTCTGGACGCTATGCGCGCCGATCGTCCCATCCGAGCCGAGGCCGGTAAGGATGACCGCGATCAACTGTTCCCCATAGACCGCCGCCGCGGTATCCAACAGGAGGTTGATCGAGGGCATGGGCCGACCGGCACCATCGACGCGCACATCGATCTCGGTGGTGGTGATGATCACATGGCGATGGGCGGGGATGACATAAATGACCCCCTCCTCGATCGTGGTGTGTTCATCGACGCGGCGGACCGGCAGGGGGGTATGCCGCGCGAGGATCTCGTGCAACGAGCTATAGCGCCGCGGATCGAGGTGCTGCGCGATCACGATCGGGGCAGGGAAGTCAGCCGGCAGGGTTGCTACCAATGTCGAGAGCGCGTCGATCCCACCCGCCGATGAGCCGATGACCACCAAACGGCGGGTATTGCGTTGCGCCAGCGCTTCGCCCCCTAACATCCCCTACCCTCTCTTTTTCGTGTACCTTGTGCCACATGGACACTGACACGACAGTGTAGCCCGATGATGGCATTGCTACGATGACCAAAACCTGAATTGCGCTGTGCAAAATCGGCTCCAAGCGCTGACAAGCATTCCTCTAGTGGCACATTCCATGCCGAAAGGGTATTGTGTCATAGAATCGTGCGCGTGGGAATTGTTATGCAGCATGGGTATGCTGTGCGAGGTGGGCATCAGGGATGGCGAAACATGACCAATCAGCACAACCGTTCGTGACGGGGCATGATCTTATCGTGATCGGCACGTCGGCCGGCGGTGTCCAGGCGCTGCTCGAATTGCTCGATGATCTCCCGGCCAATCTGCCGGCGGCGATCTGTATCGTCATCCATATCCCGGCGGAGTCCCCGAGCCTGCTCCCGCGCATCTTGCAGCGCCGCTCGGCGTTGCCGGTGCGCCATGCCGTCGATGGCGAGAGAATTGTCCCCGGCCATGTCTATATCGCCCCGCCGGATCACCATCTGCTGGTCGATCCCGGGCGCTTGCGGCTCCGGCATGGGCCACGAGAGAATCGGTGTCGTCCGGCGGTCGATCCCCTGTTCCGTAGCGCCGCGCTGGCCTATGGGCCGCGCCTGATCGGCGTCGTCCTCACGGGTGCCTTGAACGACGGCACGGCGGGGCTGGCGATCATCAAGCGCCTCGGGGGGGTCACCATCGTGCAAGATCCCGCCGACGCGCTCTTCCCTGGTATGCCGGCAAGCGCGCAACGGCATGTGGCGGTCGATTACAGCCTGCCCCTCGCCGACATCGCCGCCGCCCTGACCAGGGTGGCGCGCGAACCGAATGGGCCGAGTACCGTCGAACCGGTCGCCGATGTGGC
>DATCMP010000413.1:0-3524 GCA_036563365.1 Thermomicrobiales bacterium | reverse complement strand
TGATGAAGCCGGATTGGCCGTAATCGCGATCATGGAAGGAGAAGAGCTTGGTGAGTGCCTGGGTGATCTTGGTCTCCGCCGTCGCGCCACCGGCGATATCGAGCGGCACCGGGACGAGGCTATCGCCGCAACCGATCGGCTCGCCGGTCTTGCCGCCATCCCCGAGCGCGATCATGTAGGTGTTGACCCGCTCGGTTGCCGCGGGCGCGGCGAAGGCCAGCGTCGGTATGAAGCTCAGCGCGCCGATCAACGCGATGGCGATCGCCGCGATGCGCCATTGTCGAAGGTGTGCCATCCAATCTCTCCTTGCCGACCATGTCGGCCCTATCCCGGGTGAACCCCACCCAACTCCGATAAGCGAAGGGCTGGCAGCCTCCCCAACTGCCAGCACCCTATCGAAACAACGATTCTGGGCGGGAAATGTTTTCGCCCGGTCGCTTAACGCACTCAGCGCCCGCCGAGGATTTGCCGCCCGAACTGGCCGAGCAAGACATCGTAGGGGGGCGCGTTCTCGGGGTGTCGCTCGAATCGGGCGCGCTCGAAGTACTGCACCTCGTACTCCCGACCGTCGCTCAGCTTCTCCCTGATGACCTCGCTGAGCGGGTAGCCGAACTGCCCCAACCCGCCATTAGCACGCCAGTATTCGGCAAACCTCCCGTCGAGATTATGGCCGGTCTCCGCAAAGTACCTGGCCCCCGGACGCGGCGTGGCCGGGGGATCAGCCGTGCGAATCCGCCGACCGAATTGCCCGATCTGCACCTGATACGGGACCGGACTCTCGGGGTGGTATTCCAGCCGCGTCCGCTCGAAATATTGGACGGTATACCGCTGCCCGTCTTCCAGCGTCTCGACTATCTCGCCGCTGATCGGGTAGCCGTTGAGCGCCAACCCGCCGCGTTCGCGCCAGAAGTCGAGGAAGCGCCCGCCGACACACTTGCCGGTCTCGGCGAAACATTGCGGGTCGGAGAACGGGGTACGCAGGACGTAGAGGCCACCGTTGATGTCGCTCAGCAGGACGAGGTCGCCTTCGCTGTAGACGCCCCAGACCATCGCCGAGGTCGGGAAATAACCGTAGGGGTCGGCGACCGGCGGCGGCACGAAGCCGCCGATCTCACGCGGCGCGGTCGGGTCAGAGATGTCGAGGACGCGCACCCCGTCGCCGTACCAGGAGAGGTACGCGGTGGTGCCGCGCACGATCGGGTTATGGATCGTGTATTGGAATGCCCCACCCGGTCGGCCCGCCGCAGCGTCCGGCGTGGAGTATTGTCCGATCTGGGTCGGCGTACCGGGGTCGCGGATGTCCCAGACGCGCAAGCCGCCCCAGCGGCCCCCTTGCGGGCCGGCATACTCGTCACCGGTGAGGAGCAACGACTCGCCCGCCGTGAACCAGGCCGAATGGTTGGCGACGGCGCCGGGCGGATAGGGGGTACGCCCGACCAGCGCGGGGTGGGCGGGATCGGTCAGATCGAGCAGGAGCGCCCCGGCATCCCAGTAGGAGACGGTCGCCAGTGTCCCCGCCGCGTTGAAGCGCACGCTGTGGCCGAAGAAGGTCTGACCTGGGGCTGGCGCGAGGCCGCCGTCGATCGTGGCCCCCCAGGAGCTGACCTGCACCGGGTTGCGCGGGTCGGTCACCTCGACCAACCGGAAGTCGCCGCGATCCTCGAAGGTCTCCGTGTAGGGCACCGCCACGCCGAGGTAAACGCGCTCGTCGCGGATGACCAGATCGAGCTCGTGGCCCCCTTGCGCGCCGCCCCCGGCGGGGCCGCTCGACCAGAATGCGAGGTGTCGCGGCGCGCGCGGATCGGTCACATCCCAGAGATCGACGCCGCGCTCCACGTTCGACGCGCGGTTGCAAGCTTGGATACCGGTGGCGAGCAGATCGCCGGTGAAGAAGGGGGTGGCGACATGGGCCACATAGATATCCTCCTGTGAGGTGCCGGGGATTGTCGCGAGCGCGCCGACGAGGGTTGGGTTGGCGGGATCGGCTAGATCGATGATCCGTACGCCGGTCGCGGGGCAGCGGGCGGGATAGTTGCCGGCGGCTCCCCAGGTGCCGATATAGGCGAAGCCACGATGTCCCCAGATGTCCCCATTGAACCCCGGCAGGGCCAGCGAGCCCACGAGCGATAGATCACCCGTCTGGGCGGGATCGGGGCCGCCCGGATCGAATTGCGGCGTACGTGCTCGCTCGTCCTGCTGCGCCAGGGCTGGCGTCGCGCCACCGATGGGCATGATCGGGGTGAGCAGCAGTCCCAGGAGGAAAGCGACCAAAACGGTTCGGTTGCGCCGCCGCGCGTGCCCTTGTGGTCCCCGGTGATCATGCACGAACATCATCCCCTCGTATTTCTCTCGCGTCTCTAATCTTCGTGAGCTATCAATTTCGCGGTACTAGCCATGTTGCGACGATCGAGTCACGCACGATACGCGCAGCCCGCTCATGCAACGTCGGCGGGCCACGATTGTACGCTCCGGTATCGTTGCCGTCGACTATTGGCGGTGTGGTAACGGGTGGTTGCCGATCTGCGGGACGGCGTTCAGCGCAGCGCCGGACCGAAACTCGCAGGGGTGCCGCTCAAAGTGGCGGAGATGAGGTCGTGCAATTGAATGACGCTTAAGTGATATGACCGGTAGCCGCGACGTAACAGCCCCGTGCTGGTCTGGATTAAGATCCTGTCCCGCTGTTCGATGAACCGCAGATCACGCAAACCTTCTTGGTCGAGGACGCGTCCGACCGAGCGGAGCAACTGCTGGTAGTGCATTCCGAGCGAGGAGTGAATTGCCAGGTCTTCCGTGCCACGCCCGCGGAGGGTGTACGATTCTTGCAGGAGGGTGAGCAAAGCGCTGTCGTCATAGGTGAAATTCTGAAAGCCCGCGGCAAGATCGGCAACGTAACGGAATTGCAGGCGTAACCCGCTGTCAGTCTCGATGATACGGAGATCATGGAGGGCAGCATGATCACATTCGCGTCCCAGGGCGCGGAGCAAATCCTGATAATCGGTGCGGTCGAGGCCGTCGAATAGCCGCATCGCGCCGCTTATTTCCCGCTACGCAGTTGCGCCGTAATGGCTTCCAGCTCCTCGGCCTCGATCATCTCGGTGTATTGTTCGAGATCGTAGGCGGCTCCGCGCTGCGGCACCCGTAACCCCGTTACCTCGAAGCCGTCCCCGACGGTGAGGATACATAACCCAGCCAGTTCATAACCCCGCACATCGAGGAGGCGTCCCAGGGCGCGGAGGCGTACTTCGTGGCCGATCCGTTCCTCGCGGCGACGGAAAATCATCACGTCCTCCAAAGATCTTGGAGTTCACTCCATCCCCAGCTTGCCCAGCAAAAATAGCCTCCGGAAGTACGGCGACACAAGTCTGCTTACACGAATCGTGCCATCGCCCTGCACCGCCTCATCTGGCACTTGCGAAGGGGACGAGGCTCGTCAGCAGGGCGCATGAGGGAGGGAGAATGGAGTACGAGAATTGGTGTGCAGGAGAGGCGGATCGCAAGAGTAGGCGCGGACCGGTGTACCAAAA
>DATCMP010000080.1:0-5032 GCA_036563365.1 Thermomicrobiales bacterium | reverse complement strand
GGGGTCGGCGGGGTGCTCGCCGCGCGCCTCCTCGGCGAGTTGGGCACCGTCCTCCGCGTGCCCGCCGCCGCCGCCCTCGCCGCCCTGGCGGGCATCGCGCCGGTCGCGGTCGCCTCGGGCGGGCGCGGGGGCTAGCGCCTGAATCGCGGGGGGAATCGTCAGCGCAACCGGGTCATCCACCTGATGGCGCTGAGCCAGCGCCGGTGCGAGCCGCGCGCCCAAGCCTACTACGCGAAGAAACGTGCGGAGGGGAAGACGCGCCGGGCGGCGATGCGCTGCCTGAAACGGCGCCTAGTGGATGTGCTCTATCGCTGCTTCACGCGCGCCGCTGTCGAGCCACCCGTCGCTGTCGCTGCGTGAGCGCAGCGTGCCCGTCAGGCCCTGCCCCCTCTCGATTGTAGCCGCGGCCGATCCGCGGCCGATTTCGCCGGACCGCTTGACACGGGAGGCTCACATTAAGGTTTGGCCGAACAAAACCTTCCCACCGAGGCCTGGGTAGCGCCCCCAAATGCTGTGCTTGCGGGCTGATCACCGCCCGCAAACGCGGGTTACGCCGCACGTTGCGCTCGTTATTACCGTCAAACGTGCTCGACGTGACAGGGCGTTTGCGGCGCCGGTGGGACGCGTGGGTCACCCGTCCTTGACCGAGGTCAGTAGGTGCGTTGCCACAGGTGCGAGCCGAGGAGGTAGGTGGCGCAGCTGATGGCCGTGAGCGCGATGACGAGGGTGAGGGGCCAGCGGCGGATGCCGATGGCGGCGAGGACGAGGAGGGGGGCCATGAGGTCGAGCAGGTAGCGCGGGCCGTAGGTCACCCAGCCGGTGCCCATCAGCAGGCCGATCGGCAGGTAGACCGCGACGGCGCTGAGGGCGAGCATGCGGATCAGCGGGTCGCGCCAGCCGCGCACGAGCGCCCAAGGCGCGGCCAGCAAGGGCGGGGTCATCCAGAATAGGCCGCCGCCGAGCCACTTCTGGTCCGCGAGCGGGGTAAAGACGGGGTAGGACCAGAACTGCTCGCGCAGGTTGGTCCGGAGGTAATGCGGGCTGAAGACGCCGTAACGGTCGAAGTCGTCGCGGAAGAACGGGGCGACGTTATGCCAGCGGAGGCCCGTCTCGAGCGGGCTGCCGAATCGCGCCGCGTTGTACCAGGCGAGGAGACCGATCGCGGCGCAGATCGGGGCGAGTGCGAGCGCGGCCCGCGCGGCGCGCTCGCGTCGCGGCTGGTGCCCGTCGCGGCGCAAGAGGTAGTATGCGAGCCAGATGCCGTTGAAGATGAGGGCGTTGCGGGTCGCCAGCGCGCAGCCCAGGGCCAGCCCGCAGAGGAGGTAGCCGCGACGCCCGGGCAGGGCGAGCGCGGCGATCGTCGCGAGCAGGACGCAGGCCCAGCCGAGGAGCTGGGCGGTGAACCAGAGCTTGCCGACGGGCGCGAGGATGAGCACGACCGAGCCGGAGGCGACGGTGGTGACCAGCAGCGCGCGGCGCTCAACCGCGAGCGGGGCCACGCCGGTCGCGTCGAGGACGGCGAGCAGCCTGGCCGTCAGCGCCACGGTGAGCGCGCCGAGGATGGCGGTGTAGGTGATGTCGGTAAGCCCGACGCCGAAGCGGGCGATCAGGGGCATCAGGACGATGGCGGGGAAGGGGGGCCAGTAGAGATAGTACCGATTGTTGTGGTCGATCAGGTCGAGGCTGGCGGGCGGGGCTTGGCGCAGGTGGAGCTGGCCGTGGAGGAAGGCGTCGGCCAGGTAGTTGAAGTAGGCGTACTCGGTCTGCGCGAAGCCTTCCCGCGACAGGCTGGCCCGGAGGAGATAGAGGGCGAGGGCTAGCAGTCCGGCGGTTAGCGGCTGGGCGAGCGGGGTGAGGAGGTCGGTCAGCCGCGCGCCGACGGCACGCGCGACTGCCGCCCAGGGTCGCGCGACCCTGGGGGACCGGATCCGGTCCCCCAGTGGTTGTCCAGGATTCGTCACGCCGCCTCCGTCGCGTCGCCAATAGGGTGGGCGTCTGCCTTGTCCGCCGACGATCGGCATGCCCGCCCCGCAGTATAACGGCGGGCACGAGGATACGGCGGGCTACCGCCGCACCGCTGGCGAGGTCGTGCCGCAGGAGGGGCGGGTTAGCGATAACCATCGCGGAGACCGCGAAGTTGTGGTGTGTTGTAGGGATCTGGCCGTATTGGCACACCGCGCGATCCAGCCCTAGCGCCAACTTTTCCGATCGTCAAGGCGCGATGAATGGCCCGGCCCACCGCGACTTCGCGGAGTCTTTCATGCGGCCCGTCACGGCAGCGATTGACGCGCTTCATTCGAGCTAACGCCGTGGCGGTAAAGCGGCCCTTGGCGATTCTGTTGGGGTGTGCGGTGATGGGGCACCGGGCTGAAACGGCGTCACCACGAGTTACGGCGGTAAGTCCATTCCGAGCATCCTCAGCCACCATTGACCCCTGACAACCCACCAGTCGCGTGCCGAAGGGGCACCACGGCGGCCCACCACCGCACTCCCCAATAGAACCGGACGAGATGTAATTTGAGGCTACGCTCCCCCTTCTTGCATGCTGCACGCCAGTCGGCTAGAGTGGCACAAGAAATTGTTCGGAAACGCTGTCGCTCTCGGTCCGCATCGAGTCGGCTTCTCATGTCGCTCCCCGACCGAGGGGCTGAGGCGGGAGGGCGAACCAGTTGGCCGGGTCGAGCAGCCGAGGACGAGGGGGGCAACATGACCACGCAAGCGGAAGCGCTGGCCGAGCAATTCGCGGCGGCTAATGATGCGCTCATCGCCGCCGTCGCCGGGTGCGCGGAGGCGGCATGGCGGCGGCCGTGCGAGGGCGAGGACCGGACGATCGGGGTAACCGCCCACCATGTCGCGGTGGGGCACGCGGGCTTCGCTCAGCTGCTCGGGGCGGTGGTCGCGGGGCAGGCCGTGCCGACCATCTCGCTGGAGGAGCTCCATGCGATGAACGCGCGCCACGTGCGGGACCATGCCGAGGTCGGGCGGGCGGAGACCCTCGACGCCCTGCGCCGCAACGGCGAGGACCTGACGCGCGTGGTGCGCGGGCTGAGCGACGAGCAGCTCGGCCTGACCACCCCGGTCTTCGGCGGGCGCGAGATGAGCGTGGGGCAGATCGTCGAGTTGGTCGTCATCGGGCACCCCCGTCAGCACCTCGAAAGTATCCGCGCCGCCCTGGGGGCCTAAGCGGCGACCGGCTAGAGCGCGGGCGTGCGAACGGCCCCACTCCCGCCGTTATCTAACTGTTATTCCGGCGACATACCTGGAGAATGCGTGGTGTTGTCCAGAGGCCGGGACCGTGTGTCCCTGACACCGCTGGGGGTATCGCGGTGTTTCCCAGCAAACCGCCTCGCGGAAGTACGGTGCCCACCAGTCCCGGGCCGCCCGGCCCTGACACAATACGCGCGGGATTTCACCCCGTCAATCACCGGTAGTGGTACCGGGTGTGGCTTAAGATCCCCAGGCTTGGCGCCGATTCGTAGTACCTGCAGCGGGGTGCGCCGCCAGTACCGGTCATGCGCGCCAATTGCACCTGCCCCCGCTGCGCGCCGGGCGCGTCCGCTTCACCCCGACGCCCGATCGGCGGGTCCGCGCGCGCCGCCTCGACGGGCGAGGTTACGTCAAGCTCGGCGGCATCCAGCGTGCCATAGAGCGCGAGCACGCCGGCAAGGCAGCCACCGTGGTCCTGGAGGACGGCGTCGCCACCGTGCTCGACGGCGAGCGCGTCCTGCGCCGCCTCGTCCTCCGACCATGACGGCCGGTGCGGGTGCGGGGAACTCGCCCCGCGGCGACGCAGGATGGCTCATAGCATGCGACGCGATCGCACGGGCGTCCGCCGCCGGTATCGCCCACTTCCAGCGGTGCATCATCGTCACGGCTCTGCGGTTGTGGGCCACCTTGCGGTGAGCGAGGATCGACCGACCACGTCGATTCGCACTCCCCATGCCGGCAAAATCCATTACAAATGCGGCTCTCAACGCGCGGATAACGCGCGCACCGGTAAGGAACGAGAGGGATCCCCTGGGTCGCCGCCAGCGGTGCCGATCAGGCGAAGAAGTCCTTGTCCTCCTCGCGCAGGTAGGCTTGCGCCTTCTCGGGGATGAGGTCCACGCCCATGCCGGGGCGGTCCCAGACCGCGATGAAACCGTCCTGGACGATCGGATTCGGCAGACCCGCCACGATGTCGTACCACCACGACGGCTTGCCGGTCGGGTACTCGAAGGCGATGTAGTTGTGCGGCAGCGTCGCGCAGACCTGGACCAGCGCCGCCAGGCCGAGCAGGCCGTCGCCGGTGCCGTGCGGGGCCATCAGGATCCCGTGGAGGTCGGCGTACTCGGCGATCCACTTCAGCTCGGCGACCCCGCCCACGTCGGCGGGGTCGGGGCCGACGATGTTGACCGCGTGGGTCTCGATCAGCGCCTTGAAGTTCTGGCGCAGGTAGATCTGCTCCCCGGTGTGGATCGGCGTCGCGGTGGCGCGGGTCACGTCGCGGTAGAGATCGGCGTTGACGTAGGGGATGTAGTCGCCGGTGAGCAGGTCCTCGAGCCACATCACGTTCAGCGGCTCCAGCGCTTTCGCCAATCGGATGGCGTCGGGGACGGTCCAGCCGGGGCCGCAGTCGAGGGCCAGGCCGACCGCGTCGCCCGTCACCGCCTTCATCGCCTCGACGCAGGCGATGATGTGCCGCAGCCCCCGCTCGGTGATCGGCCCGCGCGCGACCCAGTTGCGGAACGGGCCGGCGTGGGTCTCGCCGAGGATGAATTCCGGGTGCGCGTCGAAGAGCTGCCCGTGATAGCCGATGGCCTCCTTGACGATCGTGAAGCCCTCGGGCGCGGCCAGCATCCGCCGCACGTGCTCGGCGTAATCCCCCGGCTCGAAGCTGGCCAGTCGCTCGCGGACCGCGCCGTTGTAGACGCGGACCTTGTCGCGGACCTTGCCGCCGAGGAGCTTGTAGACCGGCACCCCCGCGGCCTTGCCGGCGAGATCCCAGAGGGCCATCTCGATCGCGCTGACCGCGCTGCCGTACGGCTTGAAC
>DATCMP010000078.1:0-10179 GCA_036563365.1 Thermomicrobiales bacterium | reverse complement strand
GGCGGCGATGCACGGGCCGCTGGGGGAGATCGTCGCCGCGCTCGCCCCCCAGACCGAGGCCGATCCGGTGGGGATCCTGGCCTCGCTGCTGACGGGGTGCGGCAACATGCTCGGCCGCACCCCGACGTTGCAGATCGCGGGCTCGCAGCACCACCCGCGCTTCTTCGCCCTGATGATCGGCCCGACCGCGAGCCGCAAGGGGACGGCGCAGGATGTCGCCGACGCGGTCCTGGAGTGCGTCTCCCCGCAGTGGCGGCGGGAGCGCCGCGCGACCGGCCTCTCCTCCGGCGAGGGGCTGATCGCGGCGGTGCGGGACCAGGTGCTCGGGCGCGAGCCGATCCGCGAGGGGCGGCACAAGGTCATCACCGGCTACCAGGATGTGGTCCTCGATCCGGGCGTCGAGGACAAGCGGCTGCTGGTGGTGGAGGAGGAGTTCGCCCGCCCGCTCCGAGCGATGCAGCGCGAGGGGAACACCCTCAGCGAGACGCTGCGCGCGGTCTGGGACGGCAAGCCGCTCGGCACGCTGACCAAGGAGGCGCGGCGCGCCACCGAGCACCACATCTCGGTCGTGGCGCACATCACCCCGGTCGATCTCCGCAAGTACCTCGGCTCGGCCGACCTCGCGAACGGCATGGCGAACCGCTTCCTCTTCTTCGCGGTGCGCCGCACGCAGCTCCTCTCCCGCGCCGCCGCGCTCGACGCCGGCCAGGTCAGCTACCTCGGCGGCCTGCTCGCCGGCATCATCGAGGATGCGCGGCGACGCGAGGGGTGGCTCCTCGACTTCGACGAGCGCGCCTACGCCCTCTGGGACAAGGCGTACCCCTGGCTCTCGCGGCAGCGCGAGGGGGTGCTCGGCGGGATCCTCTCGCGCGCCGAGTCGCAGGTGCGCCGCTTGGCGCTCCTCTACGCGGCGCTCGACCTGGCCGACGCGATCGGCATCGAGCACCTGCGGGCGGCGCTCGCCGTCTGGCGCTACTGCGAGGCGACCGTGACGTGCTTCTTCGGCGCGGGGACCGGCGACCCGGTGCAGGACGCGATCCTCGGCCTGCTCGCCGAGCGGGCGCGGTCGCAGACGGAGATCAGCAACCACTTCAGCCGCAAGGTCGAGAATCTGGCCGCCACGCTGGAGCTGATGGAGGAGGACGGGCTGATCCGCCTGACCCAGGTGCCGACGCGCGGCCGGTCGCGCAACGTCTGGATGCTGGTGCGACCCGGCGAAGAAAGCGAGGAAGGCCGGTGACTTCTTTCGCTTTTTTCGCCACATCCGGCGCACGCGCACCACCGCGAGCCGATCTTCGCGCGTGAACCGGCCCCGACGCCCGCGAAATACCCTCTTAAGAGAGAGGGTCCGGCTCCCCCTATTTAACACGCGCCCGCGTTGGTCTCTTAACTGGCGGGGCGAAACGCGAACGCGGCGAATGTGGCGAAAGAAGCGAAAGAAGCCCCCGTCGGCGAAAGAAGTCCCGAGGGGCAGAAGGGATAGCGGATGACCGCGACGATCGACATCGAGCAGGCCGAGCCGACGTTCCAGCCCGCGGTGCGCCAGTGCGTGCTGGGGGATCCGGACGAGGTGATCGCGATCTACTACCCCGGCGCGCTGAAGACGCGGAACGACCGCACCCGCGAGCTGGAGTTCCAGGAATCGGCGGCGCTGACCGCGCTGGCCGACGGGCTGATCGAGCGGACGGGCGAGCGCTACGCCGCGCTCGACCAGATCGAGATCATGTTCCTGTGGGCGGAGGACCTGGGGAAGGTCGCCGGTGACGGGCGCTTCATCCGGGTGCAGAAGGTCAACCCGCTGACGTTCTGGGCCCTGAACGCGGGCAGGGTCAACGCCCCGCGCACGCCGGACGTGCTGGTGATGCTGAACGGCTACATGGCGCGCCTGGCGCAGCTCACCAACTGGCAGGCGCAGGCGGCGATCCACACCGCGCTCGAATGCATCAGCGTGCGGAACGGCGCGGTGAAGCTGACCGACCCGGAGAATAGCCTGATCCGCAACTACATCATCCGCCGCTACGGGGCGTGGAACGCGACGCTGCAGACGATCGCGGCTGCCATGCTGAAGGCGCAGACCGAGCAGCTGCCGCTCTTCGGGGATGAGGACGAGGGGGCTGGCGATGGCGACGAGTAGCGAGGAGATTCGGACGCGTTATGGTCCGTGGCTGGAGATGGCGCAGAAAGAGCAGTCCGACGACCTGTATGGGCGAGCGCTGCGCGATATCGCATTCCTCTTGGCTGAACGGGAGGAACTGCTCGATGCGCTGAAAGCCGAGATTCGCGATCGGTTCCCACGCACCATCATGTCCGACGCCGAGGTGAGGGAATATCTCGAATCGGAGTACGGGGTCGGGGGTAAGCGATGATCCCGCTGCACACCGCAGAGCAACTCGCACGCCACGCCCAGACCCTCCTGGCCCCCGCCTGCCACCAGATCATGGTCGTGGGCAGCGTCAGGAGGCGGAAACCCCAGACGAAGGATGTGGAGCTTGCCGTCATCTCCAAGCCCGCGCAGCCGGTCTTCGGCGACGCCGCCAGCAGCAAGAGCCGACTGGATGCGCTGCTGGCTCGCCTGCTGCTGCACGGCGACCTGAAGCTCCCCACGCCCGATCGGCGCGTGGACGGGCCGCGCCAGAAGCGCTACCTCATCCCCCAGGCGGGCGGCGTCGAGTTGGAGTTGTGGATCGCGGACTCGGCGGACAACTGGGGGAACGTCGTGACGGTTCGGACTGGCGACTACGAATTCTCGAAGCTGCTGGTCACCCAGCGGCGCGACGGCGGCTGCCTGCCCAACGGCTGGATGCACGCGCACGGCTACCTCTGGCCGTTCCGGCTGAAGCAGGAGGAGCGGGCGCGGCTGACGCTGCGGAATGCGCCGGAGCCGCCGATCGCCTGCCCCACCGAGGACGACTTCTTCGTGGCGTTGGGGGTTCCGCCCGAGCTGATCCCCCATCCGATGACGCGGGATTTGAAGATGGCGGAGCGGCTGCGCGGGCGGCTGAGCCGGGAGAGGGTAAAGGTATGAGCAAGCGATGGTATCCGGCCAGGGAAGCCGGACATGAGCACCCCGAGGCATTTTGCCTCATGCACTACCGAACCAAGGACGGCACCCTGACCGAGATTCTTTGGAACAGCCGCGATGGGGTGACGCCGTTCGGCATCAGCAGCACCGACGGTCGCGAGATGACGCACGTCGATTGGCACCTCGATAACTTTCAGCCAGATTACAAGCCGGTTCCCGGTCAGCGCATCTTCGTCACGCTGGGCAGAGAGCGGGCCGAGGAGTGGGCGCGCCAATTTGTCGAGCGATACTGGGATCACGGTGAATACCCGATGCACAGAGCATATCCGTCGCGGGAGGACGCGATCGCCAAGCTGACGGACGAATACTACCGCGATGGCACGGCACCGACGGTCGTCACCGTGCGCGACGATGGGACGTGGTGAAAATATGAGCGTGATCACCTCGTCATCGGGCTACGGCTACAACACGAAGCGGCCCTTCGTGAACCTGCTGATCGGCGATCGCAAGCCGATCCAACTCTCCCCCGACGAGGCGCGCTCGGTGGCGCTCCAGCTCATCGAGGCGGCGGAGACGGCGGAGCAAGACGCATTCCTCGTCGAGTGGGGCACCGAGGCGCTGGGCGACGAGCGCACCGCGGCCGCGCTGCTGATGCAGTTCAGGAAGTGGCGCGAAGAGCGAGAGAAGGTTACGCCGTGAGTGCGCGGTCCTCGAAGCGCTCGCGGGGGTATCCCTATCCGCTGGTGCTGCAAGCCCGCCTCGAAGCGCTCACCGACGATACCCCGCCGCCGCGCCTCCTGGAACCACCGGCCCCGCCCCAGCCGGGGATCTCCGAAGAGGCGTTCCAGGCGCTGATCGTGGACCTGGCCGAGCGCTTCCGCTGGCTGGTCATCCACAATGCCGACAGTCGGCGCACTGAGGCTGGTGTGCCGGATTTACTGCTGCTGGGTGGACCGAGCGGGCGCGGCTGCCTGTGGTGGGAATTGAAGAAGCAGGGCGGTCGCGTGCGCCCCGAGCAGGCAGCGATGGGGGAGCGGTTGCTCAGGTGCGGGCAACGGTGGGCGATCCTCCGGCCCTCTGACTGGGACGAGATCGTGACAACGCTGACGAGGGAGGGGTGAGATGGCCGAACAGCGGAGCGGCTATCGTGGGAGCTCCCCCGCCGGCGTTGCCAGTGGGCCACGATAGCCACTCCGCCGCGACAGTGTACACCAACGATGCAAGGGGCGCGGCTGGGGCGATTCGCACGCCCATCGCGGGGAGGTGACTGCGATGAACAGACCCCGCTGTGCCACTCGCCACCGCGCCCCGAGGCAGGATAGCAGACATTTGTAGCTAACGAGGAGAGACGAACGATGGGCGGATTCGCCGATGCCGCGCCGACCGGTGCCTACCTGACGCCGACTGGCTCGCCGAGGAGCCAACCGCGTCGCCCATCCACGACGACCTCGACCCAGAAGTACGAATCGGCGACCTCGCGCCCGTCCAGCACGGTGATCGCCGTGCCGCGCGGGAGGGACGCGATGATCGGGAAATCGAGCCCGGGTCCGGTACGCAGGTTGAGCATGGGTACGCCGACGGTGGCGAGCACGCCGACGGGGAGCGTCGGTGCAACCGGCGGGGGCGTCGCCTCGGCGGTTGTCACCGTCGCCACGGGAATCGTCTCCGCCTCGGGGGTGACGGTGGGGGATGGGGACGAGGTCGACGTCGGGGCTGCCGTTGAGGCTGCCGTCGGGGCTGCCGTCGGGGTAGTCGTGGGGGCTGCCGTCGGGGTGGCGGTCGGGGTGGCGGTCGCGTCCGACGCGGAGATGGGCGCAACCGTCGCGGGGACCGTGCGAACCGCCGTCGGGGTCCGCGTCGGCGCTGCCCCAACGACGATGGGTGTGCGGACGGACGCCGCATGCTGCTGGGTCGCGACCGCGGCCCAGCGCGGGTCGGCGGGTACGAACGCCGTGGACACATTCGTGACGGCCAAGGCGAGGCCGACGATGATCCCCATCAGTAGCGTCACGCCGCCCGCGATCCACCACCGCAGCTTCGACACGCGCCCCTCCCGCCCCCCACATGGGGGATACGTACTAATGTCCCGCCAGCGGATAGTACCACACCGCCGTGGGGTCGTCCGCACGACCGGGCTGGGCGGGATGCGCGGGGGGGGCGGCGTAGTTGTGCGCCGACAAGCGAGCTCTCCGGAGACGGCGCACGTCGCACCGATGACCAGGAGGAGGAAAGCGAGATGACAGAAAAGCCGCAAGCGAGGCGTTTGTTGTGCTCCTGCGGAGCCGCGCTCGGCACCATCGCCCGCGAGCGCGGCGGCCCGGTCACCCTCACCCCGGCGGCCGACGCGACCTTCGTTGCGGTCACCGGCACGATCGTCTGGCTGCGCTGCGCCTGCGGGGTCGACACGCCGTGGTTCATCGTGCCGTGGCGGGGGGCTATGCCACCGCCGCGCGATACGTTATAATCGTGAGCAATTGAGCTTTACGGGATGTGCCTGAGCCGTCCATGCGTACCTCGCGAGAGGTACGGTGGGCGGCTTTTGCTATTTGGGGCGCGTGTTGGCACTCGAATTATGCGTGTTTTGCGTGTAGGTAAAAAAGGATGGATCGGCGCGTCGGCAGGCCCACCAGGCTGAACGAGGAGATCGTCAAGCGCCTGCTTGAGATGTTCAGCCTCGGCGCGTCCCAGGCCGATGCCTGCCGTTACGCGGGCGTCAGCCACGACTCCCTGCAGCGCTGGATCGCAGCCGGTCGCGCCGAACTGGCGGCGATCGAGGGCATGGCTGAGGGCGAGCACGATTGCTCCGATGCCGCCGTGCTCGTGCTCGCCATCGACCGCGCGATGGGCGAATTCGCGAAGACGCAGCTCGCGAACATCAAGCTCGCCGCCACCTCCCCGAACAATTGGACCGCCTCCGCCTGGTTACTCGAACGTCGCCTGCCCGATGACTGGGGCAAGCGCGAGAAGGTTGATCATACGCATATCCTGTTGGGTGAGGTCGAGCGGGTCGCCCAGGAGCGCGGGCTCGACGCCGAGGCGACCGAGAAACTGAAAGACTTCGTTCGCGAACGCGAGAAGCGGAGATCGGCGTGACGATGGCCGCGTTGCCCCGATGGTGGGCGGAAGTCGAGACGCTGGCCGATGTGCTCGCTGTCGCGCAGCAGATGCCGAGCGTTCGCCGTCCGCCGACGCGCCACGCCGCCGCACTCGAAGAGGCGGGTTGGGTCGAGTGGCTCACCGTACTCTTCCCCGATTACGTGGCCGCACCTTTCGCCGCCCGCCACGAGGCGTTCTGGTCGTGGGTCTGGGCGCTGACGACGGGTGTGCAATCGCGGCCATTCATCGCCATCTGGCCCCGTGGCGGGGCGAAGTCCACCTCCGCCGAACTCGCCTGCGTAGCGCTGGGGGCGCGTGAGGTGCGTCGCTACGTCCTCTACGTCTCCGCCACGCAGGAGCAGGCCGACGATCATGTCGGCAACATCGCCGCGCTCCTCGAGTCCGACCGGCTCGCGGCGCACTATCCCGCGCTGTCGGATCGCATGGTCAACAAGTTCGGCGCGGCGAAGGGGTGGCGTCGCAACCGCGTCCGTTCCGCCAGCGGCTTCACGGTTGACGCGATCGGCCTGGATACCGCCGCGCGCGGCGTCAAGCTCGATGAAGCCCGCCCCGACCTGATCATCCTCGACGATATCGACGGCGAGGATGATTCCCCGCACACGACCAACCGGAAGATCGCCGCGCTGACCCGCAAGCTCCTCCCCGCCGGCTCTGGCGATGTCGCGGTGCTCGCCGTGCAGAACCTCGTGCACCCCGATAGCATCTTCGCGCAGCTCGCCGATGGCCGCGCTGACTTCCTCGCCGATCGCGAGGTCAGCGGTCCATTCCCCGCCGTCGACGGGCTGGAGGTGGCGTTGCGGGAGGAGCCCGACGGCAAGCGTCGGTACGCGATCGTGGGCGGCGCGGCGACATGGGCGGGGCAACCGCTCACGGTCTGCGAGGCGCAGATCCTCCGCTGGGGCCTCGCGGCGTTCCTAGCCGAGGCACAGCACGAGGTCGAAGCCAAGGCAGGCGGGATCTTCGATCACCTGGATTATCGACACTGCAACCATGCCGAGGTGCCCGATCTCGTGCGATCCACCGTCTGGTGCGACCCGGCCGTGACGAGCAACGACGACTCCGACTGCTCCGCGATCCAGGGCGACGGCCTAGCCGCCGACGGCACGATCTATCGCCTCTACTCCTGGGAGGGGAAGGAAGGGCCGGAGTCGGTCCTGCGGCGCGCGATCCTCAAGGCGGTGGAACTCGGCTCGCCGACGGTGGGCGTCGAGACCGATCAGGGCGGCGACACCTGGGAGAGCGCCTACAAGCGCGCGATCCAGGCGTTGCGGGACGAGGGGCTGCTGGTCGGCTACGCGCCGCGCTTCACCAGCGCGAAGGCCGGGCAGGGGTACGGCCCCAAGGCGCACCGCGCGAGCCAGATGGTCCCGGATTACGAGCGTGACGAGATCGTCCATGTGCGCGGCACGCACGCCGTGCTGGAGCGCGCGCAGCGTCGGTTCCCCAAGGTCAAGCCATTCGACCTGGTCGACGCCTCGTTCTGGTCGTGGGCGGATCTGCGCGGTCAACTCAAAGATGAGCCAAAGAAGCAGCCGCCGGTCGCGCGCGGCGTGGGCGTGGTGAGCCGCTTCGGCCAGGGCCGCCGGTAGGCCCCGATGGAGGTACGCACGATGGTCGCCGAGCCCGTCCCGAGCCCGTCGCCGCTCCCCGCACGCGCCCTCGGTCGCACGCGCGCCCTGGCCGACGCGCTGTCCGGCGCGTTCGTCGGCGGCCGCCTGAGTGCCGATCGCCACGGCGGCGGCACGGTCGGCTACACCCCGGCCCTGGTGCTCAGCCCGCCCGACGCCGAGGGCCAGTGGCGCGCGTTCGACCTCGACCTCGCCTCGCTCGACCGGGTGCCGCCCGCGCGGATCATGGAGCTGCTCGCCGACCTCGCGCCGGATTTCAGCCGCGCCGTTTGGGACTTCCTGCGCTTCTGCAACCCCGGCCACGACTACGCCATCGTCAACGACGCGGGGGATGAAGTCGCGGACGCGCGGGCCAAGGCCGCGACCGACGCCTTCCTGGCGCGCCTGCGCGATCTGCACGGCTCCCTCGACGTGGTGATCAACCGCGTCTTCATGAATCAGATCATGCGTGGGGCGATCCTCGGCGAGCTCGTCTTCGACCAGGCGGGGCGCATCCCGCTCGACCTGGCGGTCCCCGACGCGGCGTCGGCGCGCTTCCGCAAGGTCAACGATCCCGAGCGCGGCACGATCTACCAGCTGGGGCAGATGCAGGGCGGCCGGTTCGTCCCGCTCGACCGCGCGACGATCCGCTACGTCCCGGTGGACCCGTTCCCCGGCTCGCCCTACGGCCGCGCGCCGCTCGCCGCCGCCATCTTCCCCGCCCTCTTCCGGCTCGGACTGCTGCGCGACGTGCGCCGCGTGGTGGCGCAACAGGGCTGGCCCCGCCTGGACATCGCCATCGACGCGGCGGGCCTGCGCGAGCAGATGCATGACGAGGCCCAGCAGCGGGGCGAGGTGCTGGACGAGGATGCCTACCTCGATCGGCTCGACACGCTGATCGCCCGCGTGGCCGAGGGCTTCGCGGCGCTGCCGCCCGACGGCACCTACGTCCACACCGCCGACGTGACGGTGAACCGGCCAGTCGGCGCCGTGGACTCGTCGGCGCTCGGCGCGGTGGACGGGCTGATGAAGGCGATCGAGCGGAGCGCGGTGCAGGCGCTGAAGACGATGGGCTTCCTGCTCTCCCTGGGCGAGAGCGCGACCGAGACGCAGGCGATCCGGCAGATGGAAGCGTTCATGCAGACGATCCGCACCTTCCAGCACTCCGCCGAGACGGTCATCTCCGACTGGCTCACGCTGGCGCTGCGGGCGCAGGGGATCCCCGGCAAGGTCAAGTTCCGCTTCGCCGAGAATCGCGCGTCCGAGGAACTGCGCGACGTGCAGGTGGCGCAGTCGAGGGCCAACCTCGCGGCGTTCAAATACGATCGCGGCTGGATCGACAACGACGACGCGGCGAAGGAGGGTGCGGATCGGGAGAAGGCCGACGCGCCGGAGCCGCGCCAGTCTAGCAGTGCGCCGGAGGTCAACCCCGGCAGCCTCGACGGGCAGTCGAATCGGGGCGTGCCACCTGTCCGCGCGGTTCACGCGAACGGCCAAAGGGCGAAGTTCACGCCGTCCGGTGCCGCCGATGCGCTGCCGGAACTGCCGGAGAGCGTGGACCTGACCGACGACGATCTGCGTGGGGTGCTCGGCATCTGGGACGACGAGGCGTTCGCCAAGACGAAGTATGCGGGGTTGCTCGATGCTGAGGTGGTGAGCGAATAAGTGCCGCCCGATCCCGCGTGTGACGCGATGAAACGACATGGAAGGAGCAGCGGATGTCCGATCAGCGGTATCGTCCCGGGTCCCATAGCCCGGTGGACCTCAAGCTCGTCGATCTCGGCGATGGCACATTCGCGCTCCGGGTGAGTGGCGACGGGCTCCCCGTGGGCGCGGCGACCTCGGCCAAGCAGGACAGCATCATCGCGGCGATTGCAGCAACGCATGTGGTTCGACCCGCAACCGCCGCGATGGTCGATCGTAGCGGCACCATCGCGACGGGCGGCGCGTCGCAGGTGGCGATGCCCGCCAATGCCAACCGGCGCTATCTGCTGATCCAGAACCCCACCAGCGCGGCCGCCTCGTTCTGGGTGACGTTCGTCACCGGCAACGCCGCCGTCAACGCCTCACCGAGCATCGAGATCGCGCCGGGGGTGACGCTGACGTTCGAGGCGTCGTTCGTCCCGACCGATGTGGTCAACGTCAACGCGCCTACGACCGGCCAGGTCTACACCATGCGGGAGGCATAAGATGGGCGCAATCGCCGCACCGGCACGCGCGATACCGGCCCCCGCCATCATCAGCGGGCGCTCCTACGGGTTTCGTACCGCCTTCGCCAGCAACGCCGGGGCATCGGCGCTGACGGCCAATACCCTCTACGCCGCGCCGTTCTTGTCGCCGCTGCCGTTCACCGCCGACCGAATCTCGCTCAACCTCACGGTGGCGGGCGCGGCGGCGACTGGGGTACGGCTCGGCCTCTACAGCACCGACCCC
>DATCMP010000075.1:0-1558 GCA_036563365.1 Thermomicrobiales bacterium | reverse complement strand
GATGTGCGCGTCGTAATAGGCATCGATCTCCCCGACATCGCGCCAGTAGCCCCGGTCGGCGGCGGTCGCGCCCGGCACCTCGTTCTGGTCGAAGTCGTAATAGGCCGCGTCGCCGCGCTCCACGAATTTGGGGACGATGCTGCCGCCGAGGTCGTGCGCGCTCTCCTCGTCGCGGGCGTCAGTGGTCACCGCCTCGACGAGCGCCCTGGTCGTGAAGATGTAGTTGCCCATCGAGGCGAAAACCTGATGGGGCGCATCCGGCAGGCCCACCGCGTCGAGCGGCTTCTCGCGGAACGCCCTGATCCGGCCCCCCTCGCCCGGTTCGATCACGCCGAAGGCGCTGGCCTGTTCGAGCGGCGAGCGGACCGCCGCCACCGTCAACCCCGCGCCGCTCGCGATATGGTGATCGAGCATCTGGCGCGGGTCCATCCGGTAGATATGGTCGGCCCCGAAGACGATGATATAGTCGGGGCGCTCGTCGTTGACGAGGTTGAGGTTCTGGAAGATCGCGTCGGCGGAACCGGCGAACCAGCGCGGGCCGCGCCGCATCTGCGCCGGGACCGAGGCGACGTAGTTGCCGAGCATCGCGTTCATCCGCCACGTCTGCGCGATGTGCCGGTCGAGGCTGTGGCTCTTGTACTGGGTCAGCACGACGATCTTGAAATATCCGGCATTGGTCAGGTTCGACAGGACGAAATCGACCAGCCGATAGCCGCCGCCGAAGGGGACGGCGGGCTTGGCGCGGTCGGCTGTCAGCGGGTAGAGGCGTTTCCCCTCGCCCCCGGCCAGGACCATCGCGAGCACATGTATCGGCATCACCCCTCCCGCATCACGCCGCGCGCCCGCGCGCCACCCGATCGTCACCAGCGCCAGCATAACACGAAATCGTTACTCTTCCGCGCCACCGGCGGCGATGGTGCAAAGGCGGATGAACGTCTCGGCCTTTAAGCTCGCGCCGCCGACCAGCGCGCCGTCGATCTCCGGCTGCCCGATGAACTCGGCGATATTCGCGTCGGTCACGCTGCCGCCGTACTGGATGCGGATCTGCGCGGCACGCTCCGCGCCGAACTGCGCGGCCAGCGTCGCGCGGATAATCCCGGCGACCCGGTTGGCCTCGTCCCCATCGGCCGCGCGACCGCTGCCGATCGCCCAGATCGGCTCGTAGGCGACGACACAATCCGCCGCCTGCCCTGCCTCGACCGTCGCAAAAGCGGCGGTCACCTGCCGCGCGATGACCGCGTCGGTCTCGCCCGCGTCGCGCTCCGCCAGCCCCTCGCCGACGCAGATGATCGGGCGCAGGCCGTGGCGCAGCACCGCCGCCGCTTTCGCCGCGACGAGCTCATCGGTCTCGCCGAAAAGTTGGCGTCGCTCGGAGTGCCCCACGATCACGTAGCTGCACTGATCGGCCAGCATCGCCGCCGAGATCTCCCCGGTGAACGCCCCCCGCTCGCCCTCGTGGCAGTTCTGCGCCCCGAGCAGCAGCCCGGTATCCTCGACATATTCCGCCGCCGGGAAGAGCCAGAGGGCGGGCGGGCAGAGGACGACATCGATCGCCTCG
>DATCMP010000074.1:0-3175 GCA_036563365.1 Thermomicrobiales bacterium | reverse complement strand
GGCGCGCAGGTTTCGCGGACGTTCTACGCGCGCGGGCAGACGGGCCAGCAACTCCTGATCGGTGCCTACCAAGCGCTGAGCCGCCAGATCGGCCTCGGCAACGTGCAGATGTTCCCGCGCACGGAGATGCTCGATCTCGTCGTCATCGATGGTGTGGCGCGCGGCATCATCACGCGCAACATGGTCACCGGGGCTATCGAGTCGCATGTCGGCGATGCGGTCGTCCTCGCATCGGGCGGCTACGGCAACGTCTACTACCTCTCGACGAACGCCAAGAATTCCAATGTCACCGCCTCTTGGCGGGCGCACAAGCGCGGCGCGCTGATGGCGAACCCCTGCTTCACGCAGATCCACCCCACCTGTATCCCCGTCACCGGCGATCATCAGAGCAAGCTGACGCTGATGAGCGAGTCGCTCCGTAATGACGGGCGGATCTGGGTGCCGCTGAAGCAGGGCGATCATCGCAGCCCCGACCAGATTCCAGAAAACGAGCGCGACTACTACCTGGAGCGCAAATACCCCAGCTTCGGGAACCTCGTCCCGCGCGACGTGGCCTCGCGCAATGCGAAGGAAGTTTGCGACGAGGGTCGCGGTGTCGGCCCGGGCGGGCTCGGGGTCTACCTCGATTTCGCGGACGCGACGAAGCGCCTGGGCAAGGGCACGATCGCCGCTCGCTACGGCAACCTCTTCGACATGTACAAGCAAATCACCGACGAAGATCCCTACAAGGTGCCGATGCGGATCTATCCGGCTATCCATTACGTGATGGGTGGGCTCTGGGTCGATTACAACCTGCAGAGCACTATCCCCGGGCTCTTCGTCCTGGGCGAGGCGAACTTCTCCGACCACGGCGCGAACCGCCTCGGCGCGTCGGCGCTGATGCAGGGACTGGCAGACGGCTACTTCGTCATCCCCTACACCATCGGGAACTACCTGGCCGGGACGAAGCCGGGGCAGTACGACGCGAGCAACCCCGGCTTCAAGGCAGTGGAGCACGAGGTCAAGCAGCGTAACCAGCGTCTCCTCGCGATCAAGGGGAAGCGCACCGTCGATTCGTTCCACCGCGAGCTCGGGAAGCTGATGTGGGATAACTGCGGCATGGCCCGCACCGATGAAAGCCTCCGCTTCGCCCTCTCGCGCATCCCCGATATCCGCGCCGAGTTCTACGAGAACGTCAATGTCCCTGGCGAGGAAGGCGAGCTGAATCAGAGCCTGGAACGCGCCGGGCGTGTCGCCGACTATCTCGAACTCGCGGAACTGATGTGCATCGACGCCCTCCATCGCACCGAGTCCTGCGGGGGCCACTTCCGCGAGGAGAGCCAGACGCCGGAAGGCGAGGCGTTGCGCGACGACGAGCACTTCTCGTACGTGGCCGCCTGGGAATACAGCGAGTCCGGTGCCCCGCCGACGTTGCACAAAGAACATTTGGACTTCGAGTACGTCCATCCATCGCAGCGGAGCTACAAATAAATGATGAGTATGCGAAAGCGCGGCACCACCGACCATCTCGTCGATCCACGGACGAAGACTCCCGCGGATATGCACCTGACCCTCCACGTCTGGCGGCAGAAGAACGCCCAGACGCCCGGCAAGATGGTCACTTACAAGACCGATCATATCCGCCCGGATATGTCGTTCCTCGAAATGCTCGACGTGGTTAACGAAGATCTCGTCGGGCGGGGCGAGGAACCGATCGCGTTCGAGCATGATTGCCGCGAGGGGATCTGCGGCTCCTGCGGGATGATGATCAACGGGGTGGCGCACGGCCCGGTGCGCGGCACGACCGTCTGCCAGCTCCACATGCGCTCCTTCAAGGACGGCGACGAGATCATCATCGAGCCGTGGCGCGCGAAGGCGTTCCCGGTCGTCAAGGATCTCGTCGTCGACCGCAACTCGTTCGATCGGATCGTCCAGAAGGGTGGCTATATCTCGGCCCCGACCGGCAGCGCGCAGGATGCGAACGCGATCCTCGTGGCGAAGGAAGACGCCGACTTCGCCTTCGAGGCGGCGGCCTGTATCAGTTGCGGCGCGTGCGTGGCTCAATGTCCCAATGCGTCGGCGATGCTCTTCACGGCGGCGAAGGTGGCGCACCTCGCCGTCCTGCCCCAGGGCCAACCGGAGCGCTACGAGCGGGTCGGCCGCATGGTCGAGCAGATGGAGGCGGAGTTGTTCGGCAACTGCACCAACATCGGCGAATGTTCGGTCGTCTGCCCCAAGGGGATCCCGCTCGACGTGATCGGCGTCCTGAACCGCGATTTCCGCAAGGCGCGCATCACCGGCGACACACTGGGCGACGAGAAACCGTAGGGACATTCTCGGCGCGGGGGCACGAATAGAGACGGCGTGGTGGGCGGGATCATGTGATCCCGCCCACCAGCACATCGTACTCACGCCACGCTCACATCGCTTGCCCTCGCTCATGCCCCGGGCAGCCACAGCACCCCATCAAGGAGGGCAACTCGCGGCACGACTACCCCTATTCGCGAACGAGGAGGGGGGGCCGCCCTGCGGTCGCTACTCATGCAACGGGGCAGGCGATCTCGAAGAGGAGGCCGCCGAGCGCCGTGAAGTAGAACCCATAACTGCCGTGCATGGCGCGCGGGGCGGGCTCGCTCGCGATCCCCGCCGCCAGGAGGCGTGCATAAGCGCTATCGACCTCGCCCTGCGTTTCCCGGAAGAAGCCGACATGGAAACCTCGCGGATAGACAACCGGCGTCTCCCCGCCGAAACGGCGCACATCGGAGAGGGTCAGCGTGAAGCCATGTTGATCCGACAGCACGGCCAGCGCCTGACCTTTCTGTTCGATCGTCTGGAAGTCGAGCGCCGTCTCGAACAAGAGCCGCGCTTCGGCGAGGTCGTTGACACAGAGATTGAGGTGATTGAGTTGCACTGGTCCTCCGATCGATGGGAGGCCCGCGACATCTGAGGAGAGATGTTCCTACCGACGCACGCGAACCCCGACGAAAACGGGCACACATCGCCCGCCGTTGTCATGGGTCCTCGCGCTAGCGCGCCGGACAGAGCCCGCAATGTGTTGCGGGTGGTCGGGCTTACCGAACCGACCGTGCCTTTTTCGACACCCACACTGTACATTGCCGAGCAAGGCGCAGACAAGGGCGCTGTCCGGTGGTACAGGTGAGGGAGAGTGTCGTTTGAGGGGGGCTGGCGGCTGAAC
>DATCMP010000410.1:0-1976 GCA_036563365.1 Thermomicrobiales bacterium | reverse complement strand
TGCCCGCGATGATCCGGGCGCGACCGGCGGTCTTGCACGGCTACACCCGCAACATTAAGGCCCCGGAGGGGACGGTGAATATCACCGTCAACAGCGATGAAGTTGGCCCGCTGGAGATCTTCGTCAACGTCGGTCGCAGCGGCAGCGACGTGGCCGCGCTCGCCGAGGCGCTGGGCCGGTTGATCTCGATCAGCCTGCGGATCCCCTCGCCGATGAGCCAGGAGAACCGCCTGCGCGAGATGGTCAGCCAGCTGCGCGGGATCGGTGGCAGCCGCACGATCGGCTTCGGCCCCGAGCAGGTACGCTCCCTGCCCGACGCGGTCGGCAAGGCGCTCGACGAGCACCTGGATGGCCATCCGTCCCTCCAGCCCCACCCGCTGCAGCTGCCGTTGCTGCACGGCACCGCCAGCGCGGCGCCGACCCTGGCCCCTGCGGCGGTCGGCGCGTACAGCAACGGCCACGCGAACGGCAATGGCAATGGGCATGGCTACACCAACGGTCACGGTCTCACCGACCTGGCGACCTACAAGATGACCGGCAATATCTGCCCCGAGTGCGGCAGCAGCACCCTCGTCTACGAGGAAGGCTGCAAGAAGTGCGTCAACTGCGGGCATAGCGAGTGTTAGACGCGCCGGGGTGGCGACACGCGGCGGCATAGCGATAGGGGGCATCCACAACGGCGTGGGTGCCCCTTCTTCGATCTCCCTCGGCAGGCGCTCCTCCGGTCGAAGCGCGGATCACCGCCGTAAGGTTCTTGTGGACAGCGACATGCCGGTATTGCTTAGTGCGCCAGCGATACCGCGTCTCGCGGTGGCGAACCCCGAAAAGGTGGTCAGTCCCCCCAGGATGCCGCCGCAGAACTTTTCTCGACGCCGTGCATTACTCTAGATGAGCCGGGTGCGATGCCCGGCGTGGAAGTGAGGGTCGAGCAAGATGGGAGACGGCGCGGCGAGGGGCCGCCAATGACGGTCGATGCGCGGGTAGTCGCGGCGGTACGCGGTGGGAACGCGGAGGCGTTCGACCTGATCGTACGCGAGTATCAACCACGCCTCTACCGCTTCCTGTTCGGCATGGTGGGGGAGGCGGAGGTGGCGCGCGATTTGACGCAAGATACCTTTCTGGCGGCATACCGCGCCCTGCCCTCGACGCGTGAAGATCTTAACCTCACCGGCTGGCTCTTCCAGATCGCGCGGAACAACGCCCGCTCGTACTGGCGCCGCCGCAAGCTGATTACCTGGCTCCCCTTCGGGCGCGGCGGCACCGACGACGAGCGCGATGCCGACTGGGAGCCGCGGGGGATTACCGGCCCACCGGAGAGCAGGCCGGAAGAGTTCGTGACCGAGCGGGAAGACCTCGGGGCGGCGATGAAACAGTTGCAGCGGGCCGACCGCGAGTGTCTCCTGCTGGTTGTCGATGGTTTTAGTTATGACGAGGTTTGCGCGATCACCGGGCTGACCATGGCCGCAGTCAAGGGACGCATCTTCCGGGCGCGCAAGGAGCTTCGCGCGATCCTGGAAGGGAAGGACTCCGCAGTATGACGATCGAGGAATGCGCCCAGATCGAGGAAACCCTCTCGGCGATGCAGGATGGGGCGGCGACACCGGAAGAACGTGCGCGGGCGGAACGCCACATCGTCGGGTGCGCCCGTTGTCAGGCGACCACCGCCGCGTTCGGACAGGTCGATCGGCAAGTCCGGCGCTATCTGATGGCGACGCCGGTGCCGGAGATCGGCACGCCGTGGCGCGCCGAGCCGCTGGTGCTGCTGCAACGCCGTGGCACGAAGCTCGGTCACTGGCGAGTGACGGCGGTAGGACTGGCGGCGATCTTCGTCATGCTGCTCACCGCCTCGATCCTGACCTTCCGCCCATTCGCCAACAGCCAGCCGCAGAGCGCCGGCTCCGCCCGGTCCACCGCCGCCGCGGATACAGGTGGCGGTGCCCCAGCGGCCGCGCCGGCGGCCAGTTCCGCACCGGCAG